>CACJLZ010000019.1 GCA_902594395.1 uncultured Pelagibacteraceae bacterium | reverse complement strand
TAATCAAAAAAAACTAGAGACAGATCTAAAAGTGTTTTTAGGATCTATAGATAGAGTAGCTTCAGTCTCGCTTGATAAAAAAGATGGCGTAAAGTTTCAATTATCTAAGGATAACTTAAATCTCTCAGTCAATAATACTAACTCTGGAGATGGTAATGAAACATTGAGTGTTAAATTTGATCATGATTTAGAAATAAGTTTTAATTCAAGATATTTAATTGATGTTGCATCCCAGCTTGAAGGAGAAAAAATAGAGTTATACTTTAATGATACTGGATCTCCAGCATTAATTAAAGATCCAAGCGATTTTGATAGTATTTATGTTGTTATGCCGATGAAGGGTTAATTTATAAGATCTAATTCAGAATAAATTTTATTTTCTAAAGTTTTGAGAAATTCCTCTTTTTTTAAGTTTTTATCTATCTTAGGTATTATTGATATTGTGATAATCTTATTAGAAACTTTTCTTCCTAATTTAGGCCAAACATATCCTGAGTTTATTGCAATAGGTTGACATGCAACTTTAAGTTTTTCATAAATTCTAGATGCTCCTTTTTTAAAAGGTGGCCTCTCATTTGGCAAAACTCTAGTTCCTTGAGGAAAAATTATTAGAGGTCTATCTGAACTATTAAGCATATTTGAAATTTCATCATAGAAACCCAGATTATCTTTCGTAATTTGGCCCCTCTTAATTGATATGGACCCTATTTTTTTTAGATACCATCCAAATATAGGTATTAGCAATAACTCTCTTTTAAGAATAAATACAGGTGAGTTAAATAAAGTTTGAAGGAAAAAAGTTTCAAACATTGATTGGTGTGACGCTGCTATGAAAAATTTTTCGTCTCTTATAATATTTTCAGATCCTTTAATCATAATTTTTGTTGAGAGAAAGAATTTTAAGCAAAAACCAGTCCAGTGACCCATTAACCTACCACCAAATAATACTATCCGTTTAGGTAAGAAAAATGAGGGTAAAAAAAATATTGAAATAAAGATAATTCCAGTAAAAAAAAATAATGAAAATATAAAGTTTCTTAACATTTTATCAAAAGCTAGATTATTTCTGTATGCTTTTGTCTTTTTCTAATTATATTAATTTTTGAACCTTTAATTAATAATTCTATTGGTTTAGGTCTGAGATTGTAATTAGAGCTTAACGACATACCATAAGCACCAACATCACATATGGCTATTAAATCTTTTTCTTTTAATTTCTGAAATTTTTTTAATGTTATAAATTTATCGGTGCTTTCACAAATTGGGCCAACAAATTCGTAAGTTTTATTTGATATCTTATTAGATTTAGTTACTGGCAACGTTCTATGAAATGCCCCGTATAATGCGGGTCTCATCAGATCGTTCATAGCGGCATCTAAAATTATAAATTTTTTTTTACCACTATCTTTAATATAAATAACTCTACTTATTAAAGTACCAGTATTGCCAATTATGGATCTTCCAGGTTCAAATATAATTTTTACTTTATGTTTTTTAAGAAAATTATTTATTGCAGCATTATACTTTTTATAATTAAGTGACTCTTTTTTATCAGAATAATTTATACCCATGCCTCCACCCAAATCAATAAATTCAAATTTATGATTAGTTTTACCTAAGATTTGGCTAACAGAATTAAGCATTTTTTCGTAAGGCTTATGATCTAAAATTTGACTTCCTATATGAACACTCAAACATTTTAAATCTATATTTTTTGAATTTTTACAAAAATCAACAATTTTTTGAAAAGTATTTTTATTTACTCCAAATTTATTCTCTTTTTTTCCAGTAGAAATTTGTTTGAGTGTTTTTGCGTCTGTATTAGGATTTAGTCTAATTCCAACTCTAACTTTTTTATTTTTTAATTTTGCAATTTTATTGATAACCATTATTTCACTTAAAGACTCAGCATTAATGAGTAATATTTTTTTATTAATTGCAAATTTTAATTCATCAAAAGTTTTTCCAACACCAGAAAATACTATTTTATTGGGTTTTATTCCTGCTTTCAAAGCCATCATAAGCTCACCTAAGGAAACCACATCAGCTCCTAAACCGAATTTTTTTATTTCTCTTATTAAATAAACATTAGTATTAGATTTGACTGC
>CACJLZ010000018.1 GCA_902594395.1 uncultured Pelagibacteraceae bacterium | reverse complement strand
TAGGCCATTTACAAGAATTATCATCTAATTCTTCAAGTTGTTTAGGATTTTCAGGCTCAAAGTCCTTTTCAATTATAAGAGATTTAAATTTACTTCTTCTGCCTTTTATAGATTTAATTTTGATTTCATCGCTTTGAGATTTAAGGCTTTGATTTGTTGATATCGCTCTAGTTTTTATTTTTGCAGACAGATTTAGTCTGTGTGCTTTTCCTATAACCGCATTACGACTGATACCACCAATTATTTCTGCAATTTGACTTGCAGTGTTTCCTTTGCCCCAAAGTTCTTTTAATTTTTCAACTTTTTCCTCAGTCCAGCTCATTTAAAAACTATATAATGTGTTATTTATATTTTTTAATACTATATAGAGGCTTAAATAAGGTAATAACAAGGTGATATTTCTAGTTATTAACAAAAAAAATGAAAATAATTTCAATCCTGACTTGTATCAATGAAATCTTCAAATATAGAGGTATATAAATAAACTTTATGACTTATTTAGCAAAAAATTATAACAGAAAAAAAATCTCTTTTAAGTATGGAAAAGGGAGTTTCTTATACTCAAAAGACAATAAAAAATATTTAGATTTCGTTCAAGGAATTGCAGTAAACTCTCTTGGACATGCACATCCAAAATTAGTAAAGGCAATTAACAGTCAATCAAAAAAACTTTGGCATGTTTCAAATGCTTTTCAAATTCCAGAGGGAGAAAAATTGGCTAAAAAAATTTGCCAAAAGACTTTTGCAGATTATGTTATGTTTCAAAATAGTGGAGCAGAGGCTACTGAGGCAGCAATAAAAGTAGCGAGAAGATATTTCTATTTTATTGGAAAACCAAACAAAAATAGAATTCTATGTGTAAAAAACTCATTTCATGGCAGAACATTAGCTGCAATATATGCTAGTGGATCAAAAAAAATGACTGAGGGATTTGGTCCAAAAATAGCAGGATTCGATCATTTTAGGTTTGGAGATCATAAATCTCTTAAAAAAAAGATTACAAAAAAAACAGCAGCTATAATGATTGAACCAATAATGGGTGAAGGGGGTATTAAAGTAATACCAGAGTGGTGTTTAAAAGAGTTAAGAAAATTATGTAATAAGAAAAAAATATTACTTATTTTAGATGAAGTACAGTGTGGTATTTCAAGAACCGGCAGCTTTTTTTCATTTGAGAAGTCCAAAATTAAACCTGATATCGTTCCAATTGCAAAGGGAATAGGTGGTGGATTTCCGCTTGGAGCGGTTTTAATGAATAAAAAAGTTGCTTCTGGAATGATACCAGGAACTCATGGATCTACTTTTGGTGGAAATCCACTGGCAATGGCAGTTGGAAATGCAGTAATGGATATAGTTTCGAGCAAAAAATTTTTGAAAAATATTGAAAATCTATCAAAATATTTTCTGTTTAAATTAAAGAATATTAAAGAGACATATCCACATCTGATAAAGAGTATAAGAGGAAGAGGTTTCTTAATCGGAATTCAGCTACATAAAGATCAAACTACTTTTATTAGAAAACTCATGGAAAACAGATTACTTACAATAAGAGCTTCAGAAAATGTTATTCGTATACTTCCTCCACTAAATGTTAAAAAAAGTGAGCTGGATCTTTGTTTAAAAATTATAAATAAGGTTTGTAAGGAACTTGATTGAAATGAAGAATTTTTTAAATTTAAAAGATATTCCCGTAAGAGATTTAAAAAAAATACTTGTTGATGCTAAAAAACGAAAAAGGTTGAGAAAAAGATTAGATAATCTTGAGGTTGATAAAGGTGCACCGCTTAAAGGAAAATTGTTAATACAAATGTTTGAAAAATCAAGTCTAAGAACAAGGTTAAGTTTTTATCTTGCAATAAAACAATTAGGTGGGAGCACTTTAACACTTAGACCAGATGAACTTCATTTGTCAAAGGGTGGAGAAAGTATTCAAGACACAGCAAAAATTTTATCAAACTTTGGAAATGCATTTATGCTTAGAACTGCTAACGATGAAAAGTTAGAGGAATTTAAAAAATATTTATCTATACCAATCATTAATGGTCTTAGCCCAAGTTGTCATCCAACTCAAATTCTATCAGATATCTTTACTATTGAGGAGATTAAAAAGAAACAAATATCAAGTTTAAATATAACTTGGATTGGTGACTCCAATAATGTTTTAAATTCTTTAATTGCTGCCTCGATTAAATTTTCTTTTAAATTAAGTATTGGATGTCCAGCTGAATATAAACCAAGTAAAAAAATGATAAAATATATCAGAAGCAATAATAATAAAATCCGTATATTACATGATCCAAAAAAAGCAGCAAAAGGAGCTGATGTAATTTTTTCAGACAAAGTAATTTCTATGAATGACAAAGTGA
>CACJLZ010000017.1 GCA_902594395.1 uncultured Pelagibacteraceae bacterium | reverse complement strand
ACAATGTTACCTGGTGGGGATTATAGAGAAACTGCACAACAAGCAGTTGAGTTAGTAAAAAAAAGGTTTCAATCCAGTACCTCACTTTCCAGCAAGATCAATGCAAGATGAAAAGCAACTAAAAGATTATGTTTCAAGGTGTAAAGACGGTGGTGTTAAACAAGTTTTGGTAATCGGTGGTGGAAGAGAACCGATGGGAAAATTTGATAGCTCGTTTCAACTTTTGGAAACTGGTTATTTTGAGAAGATGACAATAGGAATTGCTGGACACCCAGAGGGGAGTCCTGATATATCCGATTTAGATTTAGAAAAAGCTATGATAGATAAAAAGCCTTATGCTGATTATATAGTAACACAGTGGTTATTAGATCCCCAGCCTATTATAGATTTTGTCTCTAAACAAAGCGTACCAGTGCATGTGGGAATTACTGGGCCTCTAAAAATATCAAGTTTAATTAAGTTTGCTAATATTGTTGGAGCAAAAAATTCCATAAATTTTCTTAAATCTAATTTTACTAAGGCGTTAGATTTATTAAAACCTAAAGACCCTAATGATTTAATTGGGAAAGTTAAATCGCATACTGATTTCTTCCACATTTATACATTCGGCGGCTTGAAGGAAACAAACAAGTGGTTGAAGGAGAATGGTTATGTCTAAAGAATTTGACTATACTAAACTAAAGCATGTTACTTCTGTTGATCAGTCAGATCGAAAAGTACCATACAATTTAAGACAAAGTGGTCCTACAAAAGTTGAAATGTTAATTTCAACAAGAGTAAGAAAATCACCATATTGGCATTTATCAATGCAAGCGGGTTGTTGGAGAGCAACTGTTTATAATAGAATTTATCATCCAAGAGGATATGTGAAACCTGAAGATGGTGGTGCAATGGTTGAGTATGATGCAATTGTAAATCATGTAACTATGTGGAATGTTGCTGTTGAAAGACAGATCCAAGTAAAGGGTCCTGATGCAGAAAAATTTGTTGATTACGTGATAACTCGAGATGCAACAAAAATCTCTCCGATGCGAGCAAGATATGTAATTTTATGTAACGCTTACGGAGGAGTTTTAAATGATCCAATACTTTTAAGAATTTCAAAAGATGAATTTTGGTTTTCTTTATCAGACTCGGACATAGGAATGTATTTACAAGGTGTCAATGCAGACGGTAAATTTAATTGCACTATCGAAGAAATAGATGCATGTCCTGTTCAAATTCAAGGGCCTAAATCAAAAGCGCTTATGAAAGATTTGTTAGATGACCAAGTTGATTTAGAAAATATCCCTTTCTATGGTTTGGCTGAAGTTAAGGTTGCTGGAAGAAGTTGTGTCATCTCTCAATCAGGTTTTTCAGGTGAAGCTGGATATGAAATATATTTAAGGGATGCAACTCTATATGCTGATGAGATGTGGAATGCTGTTCTTGAAGCTGGGAAAAAACACAAGCTAATGGTTATTGCGCCTGCACACCACAGAAGAATTCAAGCTGGAATTCTTTCTTGGGGTCAAGACATGGATCAACAACATAACCCTTTCCAGTGTAATTTAGGTTATCAAATTTCTTTATCAGGAAAAGGTGAATGGAAAAAAACTTCTGATTACGTAGGAAAACAAGCTCTAGAGAAAATGAAGGCTGAAATCAAAGCAGGAAAAAAACCATATAAACTTCAGTTGGTTGGTCTTGAGTTGGGAGGAAAACCAATAGATGATTATGCACCAGATTTTTGGTTAATATCTAATGAAGATGGTGGTGATCCAGTTGGTTTTATAACGTCACCTTGGTGGCATCCTGAAAAGAAAACTAATATTGCTATGGGATATGTACCTTTTGATGGAACGTTGAATGCCAATGGTTTCCCAAAGGGAAAAGTTGGAAAGAAATTTAAAGTTCATTTACCTGAGAAATATTCAGTTAAACCAGGGACACCTGTTGATGCTGTTATAGTTGATATTCCATTTAAGGAGTCTTATAACGCTAACACGAGAGAAGTGGTATCAGGTTAATTATTTTTAGGGGAGTTTGCGCTCCCCTTAAATCATAAATGACAAAAAGTTTTATTATCGCAGTTTGCATTATCATAGCTCTTGCATTATTACTATTTCCGTTAATTGTATCTTACAAAGCACAAAAAAATAAAAAAAAATAAATGTTTGCTGAATTTCTTAATATAATTTTTAAATCTATAAAATTAGATAAAACACTTTATAGTGATAATAAAAATTTTGGTGAAGCTGCGATATATTTTGCAGGTTTAATAATGATATTAGATGGTGTAGCTGGAGCTGTAGCTGCAAATACTGTGGTAAAAACAGCTATAGGAATGTCTGGTCTAACGGCAATTTTAACATGGTTCATTTGGGCAATTTTTATTTATGTAATCGGTGTAAAATTATTTCCAGATAAACAAACAAAAGTACCTTTTAAAAAAGTTCTGGTAGCAGTTGGTTTTGCTCATTCACCAGGTTTACTAAGATTTTTTGCATTAACCCCCGAATTAATGATACCAATCATTTTTCTTACTCAATTTTGGATTTTTGCAAGTTTGATTATTTCAACAAAACAAATT
>CACJLZ010000016.1 GCA_902594395.1 uncultured Pelagibacteraceae bacterium | reverse complement strand
AAAAATGAGCTAAGGACTTTAACAAGGTTTTCATCATACTCCATCATATGATTGTCATGTTTTGTGAAATAAGAATATTTTGGTTCATTTGCTTTTTCATAAATTTTTTTTCCCATAAAAAATGGAACTATTTGATCAGCCTCTCCATGCATTATTAAAATTGGAACTTTTATATTCTTAATTTTGCTTTTATTATCAAATTTATCTTTTAACAATAAACTTACAGGTATGAAGGGATAAAATGTTTTGGCTGCATCGATCATAGAAGTAAAAGGAGTTTCCAATACAACGCCAGCAAAATTTTTATTTTGTGATAAATGAGTTGCAACTCCAGTTCCTAATGACTCACCATGAATAACAATATTTTCCTCTTTAACACCTTTTCTAACTAACCATTTTATTGCACTGCTTCCATCTTTATAAAGGCCTTTTTCAGATGGTTTTCCTTTATTACCACTGAAACCTCTCCAGGCAATTATTAAAAAATTGATATCCATTTTATGGAAATGGTTTAATTTATGAATTCTATTTTCAAGAGAGCCAGCATTTCCATGAAAAAATAAAACTGTCTTATATTTTTGTAAGTCTTTTTCATGAAACCAGCCCAATAATTCAATATTATCCTCTGTATTTATTTTTACTTTTTCTATGGGGACTGATATTTGATCGCCAGAATAATTATTTTCATTTGGATGATACAATAAGTTTCTCTGATAAAAATATAAAAAAACTAAAATTAAAAAATAGACAAAGATAACTATTTGAGAAAATAACAACAATTTATTCCTAAACTTTTTTAACATTTTTTTTCTTTGCTAAGTATATGCCAAAAAACACTAAGATCGTCCCGATGAAATGATAATTTTCAAATTGTTCATCAAATAAAAAATACCCGTAAATTGCACCATACACTGTAAAAACATAAAGGGTAAATCCCGTTAAAGATGCACCTAATTTTTTTTGAGCAACAGTGTAAAGTGTAAAAGCAATTATTCCTGGTGAAATCGCAGCAAAAATTACCCAAAAATAAAATTCAGGTATAAAAACTGTTTCCTTATAAAATATTTCTTCACCGATATAGAATGGTAATAAACTTAAAGCTCCAAAAAATGATATTAAAGTAAATCTCTCAAAAATTTTAAGTTCTGAATTCCAGTAAAACAAATAAATTGAATATAATGCCCATCCAATAGCGGCAGCTAGCATCCATAAATCACCAATAGTAAATTGTAGATTGATTAATAAATTTAAATCTCCTTTAATAATGATTGTAAAAACACCTATTAAACATGCAATTAATCCAATTATTTTTGTGAAATTTATTTTTTCATGAAAAAAAAAGTATGAAATCAAAATTATGAACACAGGTGAAGATGTATAAATAATTCCCATATTTGTTACAGTTGTAGTTTCACCTGCTAAAAATGGAAAGGCTCCACATACGCCACATCCCATTGAGCCCAAAAAAAATAATTTTTTATATTCTTTTTTAATGATCTTAAAATTTTTTTTTAATGTTGTGTAAGTAAAGGGTAATAATATAAAAAAAACTAGTGTCCATCTCCAAAAAGCCAATGATATTGGAGGGACAAACTCAACACCACCTCTTGCTACAACAAGATTACTGGCCATAAAAATTGGTTGAATAAATAATAATGAGAATGAAAAAAAATTTTTTTTCGAATTATTCAATTTACGATTAATTAACTTTTATCGAAGAAGGCTTCATAAATCATCATTATGATAGCAGCGCCCATTAACAGATAAACAGGTAATACATCAAAAAATCCAATCATCATTGATCTGGTAAGAGTGGTTGCTAGACCAATTAAAAAGAAAACAGCAAATGATAAACCTATTATTGTTGTTATTTTATTCATTCAGTTATTCTTGACACTCCTTTTCTAACCAATTGGCAACACCTAAAAATCTATGATCATCATATTTGTTACCAATTAATTGTACTCCTAATGGTAGATTATTTTCACCCTCAAGTAAAGGCAGCGAAATACATGGTGTGCCCAGATATGACCAGACTTTGTTAAATTCAGCTGTTCCAGTACTCTTTAATCCTTTAGGTGCAACACCAGGACTAGAAGGGGATAAAACTCCATGATAATCTTCAAACACTTCTTCATATGACTCGTAACTTCTTTTCATAAAATCAATTGCTTCAGCATATTCTTTTGCGGTGTATTTATTTCCATTTGAAATAGCATCCTGCATATACTTAGAAAGCTTCTTTTTAAATTTTTTAAAATAAACAGAAAAATTATTAGCCAAGTCTGTTTCGTGAATAATCTGGTGATATTTGTGAATATCCTTAAAGTAGGAGGGGGTATCAAATATCTCAATATTTTTTTTAAAGGATTTGATAAAATATTCAAAAGACTCTCGTGATTTTTTATCAATTATTTTCCAATGATCAGTTTTATAAAAAATAAATTTAGGTTCAAAAATTGGACCTTTCTTCGTTTCAGTTAAAATATTTTCTGTAGAATAATGAATAGTAGCTGCATCATATTTATCTTTCTTTATTAACACCTTTGCTAACATAGCTACATCTGCAACTTTACGTCCAAACATACCAATTTGATCTAAGCTGTATGAAGTTCTTAAAACTCCATTTCTTGAAATAAGCCCGTAACTTGGTTTATAACCGACAACACCACAATAAGATGCTGGTCTAATTACTGATCCTCCTGTTTGAGAGCCAATAGAAGCTGGGGCCATAAAGGAAGCAACCGAAGCTGCAGATCCGCTAGATGAGCCACCTGGTGTTCTATTTTTATCGTGAGGATTAGTTGTGGCTGGAGGCCCTAAATAGGCAAGTTCTGAGGTTGCTGTTTTGCCCATAACAATTGCTCCTGATGCATGAAGCAAATCTATTATTTCAGCATTTTGAGAATATGATTTTCCTTTCCTAATCACAGTTCCACATTCTGTGGGCATATCAACAGTACCAATAATATCTTTCACTGCAATCGGCACACCATGCAACAGTCCAACTGGTTTTCCTGATCTTCTATGATCATCAGCCTCAGTTGCTTTTTCTAATAAAACTTTTTTATCAAAATGAGCCCAGGCTTTTACATCTTTTTCAAACTTATTAATTCTCTCAATATATTTTTCACAAACTTCAACTGATGTAAATTCAGCGTCTTTAATTTTTTTTGCTAATTCCTCTAGACTTAAAGAAAATATATCTGTCATTCAAAATTAATTTGCAAATAATGTCTCTGGTAACCAAAGTGCTATTCCTGGGAACCAGTACATTAAAACCATCGCTAATATCACAATAGCTAAAAATGGCATTATGCCCCTAAATATATCCATCAATTCAACATTTCTAGACTGAACACCTTTCAAATAATAAGCAGACATTGCCATTGGAGGTGTTAAAAATGATGTTTGTAAATTTAAAGCAATCAACATTGCAAAGAAATATGGATTTACTCCAAAAAATTCTACTAATGGTAAGAAAATTGGTACAAAAATAATTAATATTTCAGTCCACTCTAACGGCCATCCCAATAAAAAAATAATTATTTGAGTAATAACTAAAAACTGCCAAGGTTGGAGATTTAAAGATTTAAAGAAATGTTCAAACACTTCATGACCACCTAAATATGAAAATACTGAAGCGAAAGTCCAAGAACCAATGAACAACCACATTATCATTGCAGTTGTTTTAGCTGTTAAAAACACTGACTCTTTAAAATTCTTCC
>CACJLZ010000015.1 GCA_902594395.1 uncultured Pelagibacteraceae bacterium | reverse complement strand
TTCTTTTTTATGATATAAATTTTTTCGTTTTTTTTTCCAAATAAGAACCTCTCTCTAATTAATGTTTCAATATAATCAAGATCAAGATTGTCACTTAATAATGAATTCTTCAAATCCAAGTCATTAATTTGATTTATCAGCGATAATTCCTTAGTTTTTAGATCATTTAAGATTTGTTTTTTTTCATAATATGAAATTAACCCTCTTTCACCCGATATAAGATTAAAGAAAAAATATATAATTAAAAAACTTGATATTAATAAAAAATAATTTTTTTTTAATCTTTGAAGCATTAATGAATCTTATTCATTTTGGCTTTTTTTCCAAGTTCTTCTTCTACCCGTAATAATTGATTGTATTTAGCAACTCTTTCTGATCTTGCTAAAGATCCAGTTTTTATTTGATTAGAATTAGTACCCACTGCAAGGTCTGCAATAAATGTATCCTCACTATCTCCAGATCTATGAGAAATGATTGTTTGAAATCCAATAGTTTGAGCAAATCGAATTACATCTAAAGTTTCTGAAACTGTGCCAATTTGATTTAATTTAATTAAAATAGCATTTGATGATAAATTTAAAAAACCTTTTTTGAGTCGCTCAAGATTAGTAACATAAAGATCATCACCTACAATCTGAACTTTTTTAAGTGATTTCATTAATTTATTCCATGATATCCAATCATTTTCTGCAAATGGATCCTCTATCGATTTAATCTTATATTTATTAATTATTTTTTTATATTCTTGAATAGATCTTTCTACAGAAATATAACTTTTTGAATGAATAGAATATTTATTTTTTTTATATAATTCATTTGCAGCTACATCCAAACAAATTGAAACATCTTTACCATTAACAAATCCTGACTTCTTAATAGCTGAAACAATTAAATCTAAAGCCTGGTTATTGTTGTTAATCATTGGTGCAAATCCACCCTCGTCCCCAACAGATGTTGAAAGTCCTTTATTCTTTATAATTTTATTTAAATTTTTTATTACTAAAAAACAAATCCTCATAGCATCAGAAAAATTTTTTGCACGATCTGGTCTGATCATAAATTCTTGAATTCTCAAACCATTATTAGCATGTGCTCCTCCATTAATTATATTCATAAGTGGAAAAGGTAATTTATAATTATTTTTAATCAAAAAAGTTTTATATAATGGCTTTTTTCTAATTTTTGCTGAAAGTTTTTTTACAGCCATAGATACGGCTAGTATAGAATTTGCTCCTAGCTTTGTTTTTTGTCTTGTACCATCTAGGTTAATCATTAAAGCATCTATTCTCTCTTGATTATGAATGTTTTGTCCTTTAAGTTTTTTTGAAATTTTAGAGTTTATTAAACTAATTGCATTAAGAACACTTTTTCCTAAGTATCTTTTGTTATTTTTATCTCTTTTTTCAAAAGCCTCATAAGTTCCTGTTGAAGCTCCTGAAGGACAAATTGCCATTGCACTTTTATTTTTTGTAAAAACCTCAGCTTCAATTGTTGGATTACCTCTACTATCGAAAACTTGTCGGGCTTTTACTTTTATAATTTTACTCACTTATTTTTAATTAAACTATCTATATCAATTAATTGTTTTAATAGACTCTCTAATTTATTTAATGGAACCATATTTGGACCATCAGAAGGAGCGTTATCAGGGTCTTGATGTGTTTCAATAAAGACTCCTGCTACCCCAACTGCTACAGCTGCTCTTGATAAATGTTCTACAAATTCTCTTTGTCCTCCACTTTTTTCACCAAGACCACCTGGTTGTTGAACTGAATGGGTAGCATCAAAAATAACTGGATAACCATTTTTTGCCATGATGGGTAATGCTCTCATATCTGAGACTAAGGTATTGTAACCAAAACTAGCGCCTCTTTCAGTGACTAGAATATTTCTATTACCAGAGTCTGAAATCTTTTTTGTTACATTAACCATATCCCATGGTGCTAAGAATTGACCCTTTTTGACGTTAATGATTTTATTTGTTTTAGCTGCAGCTACTAATAAATCTGTTTGGCGACATAAAAAAGCTGGTATTTGTAGAACATCTACATGTTTTGCAACAATCGAACACTGCTCGATATTATGTATGTCAGTTAATATTGGAACATTGAGTTCTTTCTTTATTTTATCAAATATTGGAAGAGACGTATCTAATCCAGCTCCTCTTTTGCCTTTAAGACTTGTTCTATTAGCTTTATCAAATGATGTTTTATAAATAAATCCCACTCCAAATTTTTTCGTAATATCTTGTATTTTCCCAGCCATATCCATTGCATGTTGCTCAGTTTCAAGCTGGCATGGACCTGCAATAATACATATCTTATTATCGTTAGAGATTTCTATTTTATTACAATTAACTTTTATATTGCTCATTTATGATTTTTTGATGCTTTAATGAATGATGAGAATAAAGGATGAGGAGACAAAGGTCTAGATTTAAATTCTGGATGAAATTGAACACCTATAAACCATGGATGTTTTTTAAGCTCAATTATCTCTGGCAATTTATTATCTGGTGACATTCCTGAAAAAATTAATCCTTTGTTTTCAAATTCACCTTTGAGGCTATTATTAACTTCATATCTATGTCTATGTCTTTCTCTTATGCTTCTAGATTTATATATTTTATTTATGGCAGAATTATTTCTTAGTTTAGCCCCATATAATCCTAATCTCATTGTTCCACCTAAATTTTTATCTGTGCCTTTAATAATTTTTCCATTTTTGTCCCATTCATTAATTAAACCAATGACTGGGTAGCATTTCTTATCTAATTCACTTGACCCAGCATTTTTGATTTTTAGTTTGTTTCGTGCGAATTCGACTATGGCCATTTGCATTCCAAAACAAATACCAAGAAATGGAATCTTTTTCTCCCTGGCATATTTAATTGCTGATATTTTTCCCTCTGTTCCCCTTTTGCCGAAACCTCCTGGTATTAATAATCCTGACACATTTTTTAGCTTTGTTTTTATTTCACTATTTTTTAAGTTATCAGAATCTATTCTTATTAAATTTACTTTTACATTGTTTGCAATTCCGCCATGAACTAAGGCTTCATCTAAAGATTTGTAAGCATCTTTTAAGTTTACATATTTTCCAATTATCGCAATATTTACTGATTTTTTTGTATTTAAAACAATTTTTGTTATTTTTTTCCATGGACTTAGGTTAGCTCTTTTTTTTGGTTTAATTTTGAAAAATTTTAGAACTTGTTTATCAAGTTTTTGGTTATAAAAACTAATCGGTGCCTCATAAATGGTTCTTACATCTACCGTTTCAATAACGTTTTCAATTGGAACATTACAAAATAACGATATTTTTTTTCTTTGATCTAATGGTATAGATTGTTGAGATCTGCAAATAATAATATCTGGTTGAACACCTATGCTTCTTAATTCTTTTACTGAATGTTGAGTAGGTTTAGTCTTAATTTCATCTGATGATTTCAAAAATGGAACAAAAGTTAAATGAATAAATAATGTTTTTGATTTACCATATTCATTTGAAAATTGTCTTATAGCTTCAACAAACGGTAAACTTTCAATATCTCCAACTGTTCCACCAATTTCACATATTACAAAATCTTCATTTGTAATATCTTTTTTTATAAATTCTTTTATTCGGTTTGTGATATGAGGTATAACTTGAACAGTTTTTCCAAGATATCCTCCCTTTCTCTCTTTTTTAATAACATCACTATAAATACGACCGGTTGTAATGTTGTCTGACTGTTTAGATGAAATATTTGTAAATCTCTCATAATGACCTAGATCTAAATCAGTTTCAGCACCATCATCTGTCACAAAAACTTCTCCATGTTGAAATGGACTCATTGTTCCAGGATCTACATTCAAATACGGATCCATTTTTCTCAACCTAACTTTGAAACCCTGTGATTTTAATAAATAGGCTAGCGATGCTGATGAAAGACCTTTTCCTAATGATGAGACCACGCCGCCAGTGACAAATATATATCGCGCCATGGAAGTATCTTATAGCTAATAAAAAAGTAAATTAAAAGTATTAATTATTATTTTCTGGAATTGACGGTGTATCCTCTTCGACTTGATCTAAAACCGAGCTAGATGGTGTCAAATCACCCCTAGATACTATCGTTAGAGCTAAACTACAAATGATAAACAGAGTTGCAACAACACCAGTTGCTTTTGTCATAAAATTTCCTGCTGACTTTGAAAACATCATATTTTCCTGAGAAACACCGATTCCAAGTGCTCCACCTTCAGATTTTTGCATTAAAACTAATAAAACTAAAATTAATGCAAGAATGATATTCAGTACTAACAATATATTTTCCATACAGGTTAATTA
>CACJLZ010000014.1:0-2500 GCA_902594395.1 uncultured Pelagibacteraceae bacterium | reverse complement strand
GGCTTAGAGGGTGGTCCCCCTATATTCGAGCAGGATTTCACGTGTCCCGCTTTACTCAAGAATTTTGTTAAACATTACTTATACGGGACTATCACCCTCTATGGTTAGCATTTCCAAACTATTCAAATTTTTTTAACAAAACTACAGGCCTATTCCGCTTTCGCTCGCCACTACTAACAGAATCTCAATTGATTTCTTTTCCTCTGGTTACTTAGATGTTTCAGTTCTCCAGGTTGTCTCTTTAAACCTATGTATTCGGTTTAAAGTACCACATAAAGTGGTGGGTTTCCCCATTCGGAAATTTTCGGATCAAAACTTACATACAGCTCCCCGAAACTTTTCGCAGTATATCACGTCCTTCATCGGCTTTCAGTGCCAAGGCATCCGCCACACGCCCTTAAACGCTTGATTTATGCACAGAAAAAAATTCTGTGTTGAATCAAATTTTTATTTGAACATTAGTTAATAACACTACTAATGTTCGGATATAGATATTGATATTAATTATTTTTTATTCACAATTTTAATAGCTAAGTGTTCTGGTGGAGGATAGCGGGATCGAACCGCTGACCTCCTGAATGCAAATCAGGCGCTCTCCCAGCTGAGCTAATCCCCCAAGATCTTAAATTGGTGGGCCGAGAAAGACTCGAACTTTCGACCCCACCCTTATCAAGGGTGTGCTCTAACCAACTGAGCTACCGGCCCCCATGCAAGAGAAACACTAAGTTCAAGAAGAGAAATGAGGACGGTCAACATTAACCATGTATATTATTTAGAATAAAAATTTAATTTTTATTCATCCTTAGAAAGGAGGTAATCCAGCCGCAGGTTCCCCTACGGCTACCTTGTTACGACTTCACCCCAGTCGCTGACTATACCGTGGTCAAGGGTTTTAAACCTTGCCTTAAGGTAGAACCAACTCCCATGGTGTGACGGGCGGTGTGTACAAGACCCGGGAACGCATTCACCGTGGCACGCTGATCCACGATTACTAGTAATTCCAGCTTCATGTACTCGAGTTGCAGAGTACAATCCGAACTGAGGTATCTTTTAAGGATTTGCTTAACGTCGCCGTTTTGCTTCCTGTTGTAGATACCATTGTAGCACGTGTGTAGCCCAACACGTAAGGGCCATGAGGACTTGACGTCATCCCCACCTTCCTCCAGCTTATCACTGGCAGTTCTTTCAGAGTGCCCAACTAAATGATGGCAACTAAAAGTGAGGGTTGCGCTCGTTGCGGGACTTAACCCAACATCTCACGACACGAGCTGACGACAGCCATGCAGCACCTGTGTTTCGTCCGGCCGAACCGAAAACTTTAATCTCTTAAAGTCGCGACGAACATGTCAAGTGTTGGTAAGGTTCTGCGCGTATCTTCGAATTAAACCACATGCTCCACTACTTGTGCGGGTCCCCGTCAATTCATTTGAGTTTTAACCTTGCGGTCGTACTCCCCAGGCGGTGTGTTTATCGCTTTCGCTGCGACACTGAAAATAAATTTCCAACGTCTAACACACATCGTTTACGGCATGGACTACGAGGGTATCTAATCCTCTTCGCTACCCATGCTTTCGTTCCTCAGTGTCAGTAATGATCCAGAAAGCTGCCTTCGCAATTGGTATTCTTTCTAATATCTACGAATTTCACCTCTACACTAGAAATTCTGCTTTCCTCTATCAAACTCTAGCTGAAAAGTTTTGATGGCAGTTCCAGAGTTAAGCTCTGGGATTTCACCACCAACTTTTTCAACCACCTACGAACTCTTTAAGCCCAGTAATTCCGAACTACGCTAGGTCCCTTCGTATTACCGCGGCTGCTGGCACGAAGTTAGCCGGACCTTCTTATTCGGGTACAGTCATTTTCTTCCCCGACGAAAGAGCTTTACAACCCAAAGGCCTTCTTCACTCACGCGGCATCGCTGCATCAGAGTTTCCTCCATTGTGCAAGATTCCCCACTGCTGCCTCCCGTAGGAGTTTGGGCCGTGTCTCAGTCCCAATGTGGCTGATCATCCTCTCAAATCAGCTATTGATCAAAGTCTTGGTAGGCCATTACCCCACCAACAAACTAATCAAGTGCAGGCTCATCCAATGGTGCATAAAGCTTTCTCTGTAAAGACTTATCCGGTATTAGCACAAGTTTCCTCGTGTTATTCCAGGCCAAAGGGTAGATACCTACATGTTACTCACCCGTCTGCCACTAAGTATTGCTACTTCGTTCGACTTGCATGTGTTAGGCGTGCCGCCAGCGTACGTTCTGAGCCATGATCAAACTCTCAAGTTTAAAAACGGCGCACACTAGCTTCTATATAAATTCTAAGAATAAAATTTATATAATGTTGAAGTGTGTACGACAAATTTTGGTAACCTTAACCGTCCACACTTCTCTTCTTAAATATTTACTTTTTAAATAGCTAATTGAACAAAAAGCTCAATAATTCTCTACAGATTAATTACTTTATTAATATTTTGTTGAGAAGTTTGATGCTTATAGGCTAAAATT
>CACJLZ010000013.1 GCA_902594395.1 uncultured Pelagibacteraceae bacterium | reverse complement strand
TGATTTACCTGAGATAATTAAGAAAGATGGGCTTAAAATAAACTACAAAGTATACTCTGCAGTAGAAGGTGAGAATTTGACTTCGATGGCAAAATCAACATCTTTATTGATGTCCGAACTGTCTACAATTTTTGAAAATTCGAGACCTGATATTGTTTTTACAATCGCGGATAGATATGAGACAGTTGCGGCAGCATTAGCAGCGAGTTACATGAATATATTTGTGGCTCATTCTCAAGGAGGTGAAGTCACGGGTTCAATTGATGAAAATGTTAGACATTGTGTATCAAAATTATCTCATTTACATTTTCCTAGTACAAAAAAATCTTTTGAAAATTTGATTAAATTAGGAGAGGAAAAAAAAAGAGTTTTTATGACGGGCTGTCCTTCAATAGATTTGATCAAAAAAAAAAATTTGAACTTAAACAAAAATTTTTTTAAGTCGAATAAAGGATTAGGTGACAACATTAACTATAAAGAAAAATATATAGTAGTCCTTCAACATCCAAATACATTAGAGTACGGCCAAGGAATTTATCAAATAAATCAAACAATAGATGCTGTAAAGAAACTTAAAACCCAAATTGTTTGGTTATGGCCAAATAACGATGCGGGATCTAATTACATGACGAAAGCTCTAAGAATTTTTAGAGAAAAAAATAAAAATAAAAATAAATTTTGTTTTTTTAAAAATTTTGTTCCTGAAGATTATTTAAAATTAATTAGTAACTCAAGTTGTTTAGTTGGAAACTCAAGTTCATTTTTAAGAGAGGGTTCTTTTTTAGGTGTGCCATCTGTTTGTATTGGCACTAGACAAGCAGGAAGAGAACATGGAGATAATGTAGTATTTGCAAATTATAATAGCAAAGATATATATTCGAAAATAATATTCCAGATTTCAAAAAAAAAATTCAAAACAAGAAAAATTTTTGGCAATGGTAAAGCAGGAAAAAAAATAGCAAACATTCTAAGTAGATTTAAATTAGATCTAAATAAAAAACTAAATTATTAAATGTTCTCAAATAGTAAAATTTTGAAAGATCATGAAGATTATTTGAGAAAAAATTTATTTTTTACTGATAATAAATGGCCTCAGTACAATCTTCTTTTTAACGATGTTAAAAAAATTTCAAAGAGATTAAAAAAAAAACAAAAAGTACTAATTTTAGAGAGGACAAATTTATACGGTGGTAGAAGTTTATTTTCCCCTTTCTTCAATCAAAACGAAGTTATTTCAGTTGATTGTGTTACAAAAGACTTATTGAAAAGGGGGGCATACAATTCAAAAAAATTAAATAACAGCAAAATAATTGAAATTAAATCTCAATATCAATTTGATTATAAAAAAATAAATCTCAAAAAAAAAGAGTTTGATTTTATATTGATACCAAATTTAATGCACCATATAGAGGACCCATCGATCTTAATTAAACAATCATATAATTTTTTAAAAAAAGGTGGGAAAATCTATATATTTGAACCTTTATTAAGAGAGCTTCATCAAGCACCAGAGGATTACTTTAGGTTTACACCTTATGGGTTAAAATATTTGTTAAAAAAAAATAATTATAATAAAACTAAATTTTATACTACAGGAGGTCCGTTCACTGCAATTTCATATTTCTGGGATCAGGCCTTGCAATATTTAAATGGATCAACCAAGAAAAAAAGAGAAAAATGGTTTAAGAAAGAATTTAAAGAATTACTTAGATTAGAAAATAAATTTAAAAAAAATTTACTGAGAAAAAATACAATTTCTCCTACTGCTTTTTCCATAATAGCACAAAAATAAGAAATGTATAAAGGACAAAAAATATTGGCAGTTATTCCAGCAAGAGGTGGCAGCAAAGGTATTAAGCTTAAGAATTTAAAAACATTAAACAAAAAATCGCTCCTACAACACGTTAAAATTTGTATTGATAAACTTGGGTCATTAATTGATCATTCAGTCGTTTCTACTGACAATAAAAAAATTATGAAACATGCAAAAAAAATTGGTTTAGACGCACCATTTCTTCGAGAAAAAAAATTATCAGGAGATTTAGTTGATGGAAATCTTGTTACTTTAGATGCCTTAAAGAAAACTGAAAAAATATATAAAGTCAAATTTGATATTATACTGACACTTGAACCAACTTGTCCTTTACGTGATTTTACAAAGCTTATACAAAGCTGCCTCAGAAAAAGAAATTCCAGCTAATATTATCATTGAATTTGCCAGAGTTTACGGGTTTCAAGTGGATTTTCAAAGAGACATTAGAAAAAAAGATAAATTTCAAATAATGTACGAGATTTTCGTAGATGAAAAAAAGAAAGTAATTGAAACTGGAAATATTTTATTTGCAAATCTTATTTTGAGTGGTGAAGAAAATTCACTTTATTATTTTGACGGTGAGGGCAGCATTGGACATTACGATAAAAATGGAAGAAGTATTCAAAAAGCATTGATGAAAACTCCAATTAATGGAGCCCGGCTCTCTTCACCTTTCGGAATGAGAAAGCATCCAATAGATGGATTTAATAAAATGCACAAAGGAACTGACTTTGCGGCTCCATTAGGAACACCAATAATGGCTTCGGGGTCAGGTGTAATCAGAAAAGCCGGTTGGTGTGGTGGAGGTGGAAATTGTGTTGTTATAAAACATAACTCTACATATCAAACCACTTATGCGCACATGTCAAAATTTGCTAAAGGTATTAGAGGTGGTGTTCGAGTTAAACAAGGACAAACAATAGGGTATGTGGGTTCTACCGGAAAATCTACGGGTCCACATCTTCATTATGAAGTTTTAATCAATGGAAAAAGAGTAAATTCACAAACCTTAAAACTTCCTTCAGGAAAAATTCTAAAAGGAAATGAAAGAAAGGTATTTGAAACAAAGAAAATTAAGTTAAACGTTTTGAAATCGGAAAAAATTATTGGACTAAATTAGTAAATAACAATCTATATTTAATCTAAGTTATTGATTTATTTTCGTCGGTTTCATTTTGATCTTTTTTCACATCAACTATGTTTTGTGAAGAATTAGCAACATCATTATTTGTTGAATTAAGCTTTTTTTGAGCGTCTTGATCATTTAAAATTCTAGTAAAATGATCGGCGTGTTGAAAATAGTTTTCTGATAAAATTTTATCCCCACCAGATAAAGCCTCCCTTGCGAGATTACTATATTTTTCGATTAATTTTGATGCATTATGATTATTTCTACCTGGCGACTTTCTCTGAAAATTCTCACTTTTGGAAAAGTTAGAGCCATATTTAGGTCTATCTGTATTGGATTTAAAACCTCTATCGTTTCTTCTAAAGTTATTTCTTCTTACATTATTATTTCTAAACGTAACCATAAAATTTATTTTTTTGTACTAATTATACATCGATCATTTTTTGCTAAATCTTTTATGATCTTATTAATATAAAAATTATTCTCATTTAACATTTTTTTAACTGGTACTTTTTGATCATAACCAATCTCTAAAATTAGCTTTCCATGTGTTTTTATCAATTCAGATGATTTTTTAATTACTTTTCTGATAACTGATAAACCTTCTAAACCACCATCTAAAGCCAGTTTTGGCTCATAATTAACCACTTCCCTGCTTAGTTTATTCAAATCAAACTTTTTAATGTAAGGAGGATTAGAAACTATTAAATCATATTTGCGAAAAATTAAATTGTCAACATCTGATTTAAATAATTTTATCCTGTTATTTACGCCAAGTTTTTTGGCATTATATCTACATATTTCAATACAATCTTGACTTAAGTCTATACCGGTTCCTAAAAAGGTCTTTTTTTCTTTTAATATTGAAAGCGCTATACATCCTGAACCAATTCCAACCTCTAAAAAATTGAGATAATTTTTGTTTTTATAAATTTTTAAGACTTGCTCAATCATTATTTCTGTGTCCGGTCTTGGAATTAAAACCTTTTCATTAACTTTAAAATCATACTTCCAAAAAGACTTGGTGCCAGTTAAGTATGCTAATGGTTTTCCTTTTGATCGTTTTAAAATTAGACTTTTAAAGTTGTCTTGTTCATTTTGATTAAGTTCTTTATCAAGGTTTAATAAAATAAACTTTCTGTCTTTTTTAATCGCTTTAGAAAGTAAGAGCTCACTGTCTAATAAAGCTGATCCTATCTGATTATTTTTCAGCTCTTGGCAGGCTTTTTTAATTGCAATTTCAATATTCATTGGTTTAAAACGTTTAAGCTTTCTTCTTGCGCTTGAAGGGTTAATGCTTCAATCATTTCATCGAATGCTTCACCCTCTAAAAATTCTTCAAGCTTATGCAGTGTTAAGTTTATTCTATGATCAGTAACTCTTCCTTGGGGAAAATTATAAGTTCTTATTCTTTCTGATCTATCACCAGAACCTATCTTGCTTTTCCTGTCTTTTGATCTTTCATTTTCAATTCTAGACCTTTCAAGCTCATACAATCTAGATCTTAGAATTTTCATCCCTTTAGCTTTATTCTTATGTTGAGATTTTTCATCTTGTTGAGAAACAGATATTCCTGTTGGGATATGAGTAATTCTAACAGCACTGTCAGTAGTATTAACCGATTGTCCTCCTGGACCTCCAGCTCTAAAAACATCAACTCTTAAATCGCTTTCATTTATTTTTAAATCAACCTCTTCAGCTTCTGGTAAAACTGCAACTGTTGCTGCAGATGTGTGGACTCTTCCCTGTGTTTCAGTATCCGGCACTCGTTGCACTCTATGAACGCCACTCTCGTATTTTAGCGTAGAATAAATATTATTTCCTTTTATGGAGGCAATTACCTCTTTTAAACCACCAGCCTCACTTTTAGAAATTGAGATTAATTCAAGACTCCATTTTTTTTTATTACTTACTTTTTCATACATCTTGAAAAGATCTGAAGCAAATAAACTTGCTTCTAAACCACCTGTTCCAGCTCTAATTTCTATTATTGCATTTTTTTTATCTGCTTCATCCTTTGGCAAAAGAAATAACTTTAGTTTTTTTTCATTTTTCTCATTTTGAGTTTCTAAATCTACTAATTCTATTTCAGCCATTTTTATCATGTCCACATCTGAATTTTTATCCTCTAGAATTGATTGAATTTCTTTTTTATTTTTTTCATAAGAAATATAAAATTTAGCAACTTTTATAATTTCATTTAAGTCTGAATATTCTTTAGATTTTTCAGCAAATGAATTTTTATCAATTTCAGTAGATGACAGCTCTTTTTCTAGCAGTGCATGTTTGTTTATTAAATCATTAACAGTTTTTAAAGGTATCATTTCGAATTGTCCAATTCAGAAACTTTTTTTTCAACCTCGCTTACTACCTTATCAATCATATCACTGGTCAAAACTTTTTCAGACTGTAAACCGGATAGATAAAGCATATTATTTCCTTTTTTACCTCCAGTTATTCCTACATCTGTTAAAGCTGCTTCTCCAGGTCCATTAACTACACAGCCAATTACCGATAGAGTGATTGGTGTTTTAATATGAGAAAGTTTTTTTTCTAATATTTTTACTGTTTCAATTACTTCAAAACCTTGTCTTGCGCACGAAGGACAAGATATTATTTTAACTCCTCTCTCTCTTAAATTTAAGGATTTTAGTATTTCATTTCCAATTTTAACTTCCTCGACCGGGTTATCTGATAAGGAAATTCTGATAGTGTCACCAATACCCTCTAAAAGTAAAGTTCCTAATCCAATAGAGGATTTTACACTTCCAGATACAAATCCACCTGCCTCTGTAATTCCTAAATGAAGCGGATAATCAGTAAGTTTTGACAACTGTCTGTATGCTTCGACGGATAAAAAAACATCTGATGACTTAACACTAACTTTTAAATTTTGAAAATTTTCATCTTCAAGAGTCTTAATGTTTCTTAGAGCACTTTCAACTAACGCCTCTGGACAAGGTTCTTTATATTTTTCTAAGATATCTTTTTCTAAAGATCCTGCATTAACTCCTACTCTTATTGAGCAATTATTATCAACTGCAGCTTTAACAACTTCTTTAATTTTATCTTTATTTCCAATATTTCCAGGATTTATTCTTAGACAGCTTGCACCATTTTCAGCAGCCTCAATTGCTCTTTTATAATGGAAATGAATATCAGCAACTATAGGTATTTCAACATGTTTGATTATTTCTTTTAATGATTTGGATGACTGCTCGTCAGGACAAGAAACTCTAACTATATCAGCTCCCTCTGAACTAATTTCATTAATTTGATTAATTGTAGCTTTTACATCTGTTGTAAGAGTATTTGTCATTGATTGAACTGATATTGGATTTCCTCCTCCGACTTTCACTTTGCCAACATTAATCTCTCTTGTTTCTCTTCTTTTTATATCTCTAAAAGGTCTTATGCTCATTTTTTTTGATCTAATTTAAATTCTTTATGTAAGGCAATCAAAGCTTTTTGTGTATCCTTTTTATTAATCAAAACTGAGATTTTAATCTCAGAAGTTGAGATTACTTTAATATTTATTTTCTTGTTTGCAAGTGATTGAAACATTCTGAAGGTTACTCCTGGAGTAGTTATCATACCCACTCCGATCACTGAAATTTTTGATACTCCCTTTTCAAAAAGTAATTTTCTGTAATTAATAGTTTTGTTTTGTTGAATAATTTTTTTTGTTTTATTCAAATCATCTGTTTTTATAGTAAATGTTAAATCTGTTTCTTTACCATTAGCAGAAATATTTTGCACAACCATATCAACATTTATTAAATTTTTAGATAATGGTTTAAAAATTGCTGCAGCAACTCCAGGTTTATCTTTCACTCCAATAAGAGAAACTTTTGAGTCATTTTGAGTTGAAGAAATTCCAGTAACAATTTTATTATTTATAATTTTAGATCTTTTAGTAATCAATGTTCCTGTCCTTTTAGAAAAAGACGATTTTACCTCTATATCAATCCTATTTAATCGTGCATCTTGTATTGAGACTGGTTGCATAACTTTAGCTCCCAGAGATGCCATCTCTAGCATTTCTTCATATGAAATTACTTTAATTTTTTTTGCATTTTTTAATTTGTTAGGATCAGTTGTATAAACTCCCTCTACATCAGTATAAATTATACATCTCTCTGCTTTGAAAAACTTAGAAATCATAATTGCACTTGCGTCAGATCCACCTCTTCCTATAGTTGTAATTCTATTTTCATCATTTAGTCCCTGAAACCCAGTGACTATTGGTATGCCACCCTTTTTTAAATATTTGGTAATATTTTTTTTGTTTATTTGATTTATCCTTGAGTTTTTATATTTGCCTTTGGTCAAAATCGGAACTTGCCAAGATAACCAAGATCTAGACTCGTATCCTTCATGAATTAATCGTCCAGCAATTAAAGAACATGAAACTTGTTCACCTGAGGAAACCAAAACATCATGCTCTGACTCTGAGAAACTATCGCTAATCTCAAAAGATTTTTTTATTAACTCATTTGTCACACCACTCATAGCTGATGAAACTACAATTACTTTATAGTTTTTCTTTTTATAATCGATAATTATTTTAGCAACTCTCTTTATTTTTTTAATAGTGCCAACTGATGTGCCCCCGAATTTTAATACGACAATTTTCATGATAAATTAATCTTTTAAATTTAAAAAATATTGAATAAATACATGTTGAATATAAAGTCAACTTACAAATGAAAAATAACACAATAAATAAAAAAGAAATAGAAAAATTTTCTAAAATTGCAGAAGAATGGTGGAATCCTGAAGGTAAATTTAAACCATTGCATAAATTTAACCCAATTAGAATTTCATACATAAAAGAAAATATTATTGAGACGTTCAAACTCAATTATAATAAGACTCCACTTAAAGATATCAAAATTCTAGATATAGGATGTGGTGGAGGTTTATTATCAGAACCTATGTGTAGATTGGGAGCTAAAGTAACTGGAATAGATGCATCTGATAAGAATATTAAAGTTGCAAAACTTCATTCAAAAAAAAATAATCTTCAAATAGATTATTTCTGTTCATCGCCTGAAAAATTTGACACAAAACAAAAGTTCGATGTTATTTTAAATATGGAAATCGTAGAACATGTCGAAGATGTAAATTTTTTTTTAAAATCATGCAGCAAACTTCTAAAAAAAAATGGAATTATGTTTGTTGCAACCTTAAATAAAACATTGAAATCATATATTTTTGCGATTGTTGGAGCTGAATATATATTACGTTGGCTTCCAATAGGAACACATGAATGGGAAAAATTTTTAAAACCTGAAGAATTAATTTCTCTACTTGAAAAAAATGATCTCAAACTAGATAAAGTAAATGGAATGAATTTTAATTTAATTAAAAATAAATGGAGTGTAGGTGATGACAAGTCAGTAAATTACATTGCCAAATTTATTAAAAATTAATTATTTTCACTCTCAAACCACGGAACCATCTGTGCATCTATACCCTCTTCTTTGAGTTCTTTTAAGTCCTGCTTTGAAGCAGTTCCGTATATACCTTTATTTTTTTTTTTATTGTTATAATGTATTGATCTCGCTTCATAAGCAAAGTTTTCACCAACATAATCAAAGTTATTCTTAATAAATTTTTGATATTCTCTTATTGTTTTTTTTATTTTTTGATATCTTATAAAATCTTTTTTTTCATTTTGATGGCTTAAATTTTTACTGATTAACTTAGGTGCCATTAAATTTTTTTCTACTTTTAGAGATCCACAACCATGACAATTGAGTAACTGTTTCTTTTTAAGCTTATCGTATTCTTTTGAAGATGCAAACCAACTGTCAAATGCAAGATCACACTTTTTACATAATAAATTATATTTAATCATGATGTTTATCTAATTACTGTTATGAAAATTTCAATATAGCTAGCTTCTATAGTCTGAATTAATTTTGATATATTCATTAGTCAAATCCATAGTATAAACAGTAAAACTTTTTTTTCCATTTCCAATATCAACAGTAAGATTAATATCCAATCCTTTCATATATTTTGCGGCTTCATTCTCATTATATTGATTGTGCAATTTTCCCTTATTTACAATTACCAAATCACCGAATTTTATTGATAATTTATTTAAATTTATATCTACATCAGATTTTCCAATTGCCATGATTATTCTACCCCAATTCGGATCTTCACCAGCAATTGCAGTCTTTACTAATGGAGAATTTGCAATTGAAAAACCAATTTTTTTTGCATCCTGATCTGTTTTAGAATTTAAAACATTAATTGTTACAAATTTTGAAGCGCCCTCTCCATCAGCTACAACTCTTTTTGCTAAATTTAACAATAGACTGTTCAGCGCTTCATCAAATAATTTAATTTTTTTATCGTTAATTGTCTTTATTAAAGTGTTTTTTGCTTTACCAGTGGAGAAGATTGAGATCATATCATTAGTACTAGTGTCGCTATCACATGAAATTGCGTTAAAAGTATTCTCAATATTTTTCTTAAGTAATTTTTTTAATACATCATTAGAAATATCAGCATCAGTAAAAACATAGGCTAATGTAGTTGCCATATTTGGTTGAATCATACCAGAACCTTTTGCTATTCCATAAATCTTTACACTTGTATTTCCAATTTTGCATTCTTCCATTGCTATTTTTGGCTGTGTATCAGTTGTCATTATTGATAGAGCAACTTTCATCCAAATATATTTGTTTTGAGTATATTTAATATTTT
>CACJLZ010000012.1 GCA_902594395.1 uncultured Pelagibacteraceae bacterium | reverse complement strand
TTGCTAAATTAAATGATTTAAAATATCTTGCGTAATTACCATAAAAGATATAAAAATCACTAATTTTGGTTAGGGGCGGTTAGCTCAGTTGGTAGAGCATCTCGTTTACACCGAGGGGGTCAAAGGTTCGAGTCCTTTACTGCCCACCAAAAGAATCAAAAGTGGGGGTGTAGCTCAGTTGGTTAGAGCGATCGCCTGTCACGCGATAGGTCGAGGGTTCGAGTCCCTTCACTCCCGCCACTTTACAAGTTCAAACGTGATAATCATTATCAAATACACTGTATATTTTGAATAATGTGACCTAACACCGCTTCATCTAGCTATAAAAAATGATATATATTCCACCATGTTCGCGGAATTTTTAAAAGATTATTTACCAATAATATTGTTCCTAATTATTGCATTAGGATTGAGTTGCGCGTTTGTAATAATTAATTTTATTTTATCTCCAAAAAATCCAGATCCAGAGAAGTTATCGGCTTATGAATGTGGATTTGAACCATTTCAAGATTCAAGAATGGAATTTGATGTTCGTTTTTATTTAGTTGCAATACTTTTTATAATTTTTGATCTTGAAATAGCATTTTTATTTCCGTGGGCAATTTCCTTAGGAAATATTGGAATTTTAGGTTTTTCCTCAATGATGATTTTCTTATTCATACTTACGATTGGATTTATTTATGAGTGGAAAAAAGGTGCGTTAGACTGGGAATAAAATTGCTTAAATGAATAATAAATTAGATCAAGTACCCGAAGAATTTAAACAACTTGCTAAAGATTTTAGTGAAAATGGTTTTATAACAACTTCATTAAATAATTTAATAAATTGGTCTAGATCTGGCTCGTTGCATTGGATGACTTTTGGTCTTGCTTGTTGTGCAGTTGAAATGATGCAAACTGCAATGCCAAGATATGATGTTGAAAGGTTTGGGGCTGCACCCAGAGGTTCACCAAGGCAATCAGATGTTATGATTGTAGCGGGTACATTAACAAATAAAATGGCCCCTGCTTTAAGAAAAGTTTATGACCAAATGCCCGAGCCAAGATACGTAATATCAATGGGAAGTTGTGCTAATGGTGGTGGTTATTATCATTACTCTTACTCTGTTGTAAGAGGATGTGATCGAATTGTACCAGTCGATGTGTATGTGCCAGGTTGTCCGCCATCTGCTGAATCTTTATTGTATGGAATAATGCAATTACAAAAAAAAATAAGAAACAAAGGTTCGTTTACTAGATAAAATGAATAATTTGATTGATTTGGAAAAAAAAATTAATTCTGAGTTGGGAACTAAAATTAATAGTACCAAAATCAAACATAATCAAATCTACGCAGAAATAGATAAGGAGGATTTAATTGATGTAACTTTATTTTTAAAAACAAATAAAAATACGAAATTTAAACAATTAATTGACATAACAGTTGTCGATTATCCTGAAAAACCTCAAAGGTTTAAAATTGTATATTTGTTTTTGAGCCATGAGTTTAATCAAAGAATAATTCTAAATTATTGTATAAATGAAAATGAAGTTATTCCATCTCTTACATCTATATTTCCATCTGCTAATTGGATGGAAAGAGAAGTATTTGATATGTACGGTGTAAATTTTAAGGATCATCCAGATTTAAGAAGAATTCTCACAGACTATGGTTTTGAAGGACATCCTTTAAGAAAAGATTTTCCTTTAACAGGTCATACCGAGGTTAGATATAACGAAGATCAAAAGAAAGTTATTAGTGAGCCTGTAAAATTAGAACAGAATTACAGAAATTTCGACTATGAAAGTCCATGGGAAGGTACAAAATATATTAAAGAACTAAAAGAAAATAATGACAAAAAAAATTAAGAACCTAAATTTAAATTTTGGTCCGCAACATCCAGCGGCACATGGAGTGCTAAGACTCATTTTAGAGTTAGATGGAGAGGTTGTAGAGAAAGCAGATCCACACATTGGTTTATTACATCGTGGTACAGAGAAGCTCATAGAAAATAAAACTTATATGCAAGCAGTTCCATATTTTGATCGTCTTGATTATGTTGCTCCGATGAACCAAGAACATGCGTTTGCATTAGCTATTGAAAAGATTTTAGATATTGATGTTCCGATAAGAGGGCAGTTTATTAGGGTAATGTTTTGTGAAATCGGTAGAATTTTAAGCCATATTTTGAATGTAACAACACAAGCATTAGATGTAGGAGCTTTAACACCATCTTTATGGGGATTTGAAGAAAGAGAAACTCTAATGACTTTTTATGAGAGAGCATCTGGTTCTAGACTGCATGCAAATTACTTTAGAGCAGGTGGCGTCCATCAGGATCTACCAGCAGGATTAGAAACGGATATTTTAAAATTCTGTGAAACTTTCCCAAAAATTATAAATGATTTAGAAAATTTATTGACTGATAATAGAATATTTAAACAAAGAAATGTAGATATTGGAATTGTTACAAAACAAGATGCTCTCGATTATTCTTTTAGTGGTGTTATGATAAGAGGGTCTGGTGTTCCCTGGGACCTAAGAAAATCTCAACCCTATGATTGTTATGAACAATTAGAATTTAAAGTACCAGTTGGTAAAAACGGTGATTGTTATGACCGATATTTATGTAGAATTGAGGAAATGAAAGAAAGTGTATCTATAATAAAGCAGTGCTTAGCAAAAATGGAAAAAGGTCCTGTAAAAACTTTTGATGGAAAAATAACCCCTCCTTCTAAAAAAGAGATTAAACAATCAATGGAAGCCTTAATACACCACTTTAAATTATTTACCGAGGGATATAGGGTGCCCGAAGACGAAATTTATACTGCTGTTGAGGCACCTAAGGGAGAATTTGGGGTTTATTTAATATCAGACGGATCAAACAAACCCTATAAATGTAAAATAAGAGCACCAGGATTTTCTCATTTACAATCGATGGATTATTTAATTAAAGGTCATATGTTGGCTGATGTTCCCGCAGTTCTTGGTTCATTAGATATAGTTTTTGGTGAGGTTGATAGATGAGTTTAAAAAGACCAGCCAAAGATCAACCAGAGAATTTTGAATTTAATTCGTCTTCTTTAGAAGCGGCAAATAAAATTATTTCAAAATATCCCGAGGGAAAACAAAAAAGTGCAGTTATGGCATTATTATACATTGCTCAAAGACAAAATAATAATTGGATCCCTTTAATAGCAATGAAGTATATAGCTAAACTTTTAGATATGCCTTATATAAAAGTTTACGAAGTAGCAACTTTTTATAGCATGTTTAATTTATCGCCTGTTGGGAAATACTTTATACAAGTTTGCACTACAACGCCGTGTATGATTAGAGGAGCTGGCAAATTAGTTGAGGCCTGTAAGGAAAAAATTTCTGAAAATGAATCTGAACTATTACCTGGTAAAAATTGTTCATGGATGGAAGTAGAGTGTTTAGGTGCTTGTGTTACTGCTCCAATGATGCAAATCAATGATGATTATTATGAGGATTTAGATAAAGAAAAAACTTTAGAAATTTTAGACAAAATTTTAAAAGATGAAACTCCTAAACCAGGTTCCTATAGAGGGAGAGTAAACAACCAACCTGAAAATGGAAGAAAAACACTAATGGAATTAAAAAATGCTTAAAGATCAAGATAGAATTTTTCAAAATTTATATAATGATTTGGGTTCAGATTTAACTTCATCCCAAAAAAGAGGTGATTGGATAAATACAAAAGAAATTACTAATAAAGGTAGGGATTGGATTATAAATGAGATTAAAGATTCACAACTTAGAGGAAGAGGTGGAGCTGGTTTTCCCACTGGTCTTAAATGGTCATTTGCCCCAAAAAAAGTGGGATCTAGACCTCACTATTTAGTTATTAATGGTGATGAGTCAGAGCCTGGCACTTGTAAAGATAGAGATATATTAAGATTCGAGCCTCACAAGTTAATAGAGGGATGTTTAATAGCTTCATATGCAATTCAAGCTCATGTTTGTTATATTTATATAAGAGGTGAATATTTTGTTGATGGACAAAAACTTCAAGCTGCAATTGATGAAGCTTATGAAAAAAAATTAATTGGAAAAAATTCAGCTGGAACGGGATGGGACTTAGATATTTATATACATTATGGTGCAGGAGCATATATTTGTGGAGAAGAAACAGCTTTACTTGAAAGTATTGAGGGAAACAAAGGTCAACCAAGATTAAAACCTCCTTTCCCAGCATTAGTGGGCTTATATGGATGTCCAACAATAATTAACAATGTTGAGACTATTGCTGTCGTTCCGACAATTTTAAGAAGAGGTGGTAAGTGGTTTGCTTCTCTGGGTAGAGAAAAAAATACTGGTACTAAAATATTTTGCATATCCGGAAATGTAAATAATCCATGCAATGTTGAGGAAGAAATGAATATACCACTTAGAGAATTAATTGATATTCATGCAGGTGGTGTAATAGGAGGCTGGGATAATTTACAAGCAGTGATACCTGGTGGATCCTCAATGCCATTAATCCCCAAAGAAAAATGTGAGACATTAACCATGGATTTTGACTCATTGGTTGCTGAAAAAAGTGGGTTGGGTACGGCAGGAGTAGTTGTAATAAATAAAGATCAAGACATAATTAAATGCATGGCGAGAATAGCTCGATTTTATAAGCATGAGAGCTGTGGTCAATGTACACCTTGTAGAGAGGGTTCAGGGTGGATGTGGAGAATGCTTGAGAGAATGGCGAAAGGAGAGGCTTCAAAAGATGAAATCGATATGCTTGGTGATGTAACAAAACAAATTGAGGGTCACACAATCTGCGCATTTGGTGAGGGATCATCTTGGCCCGTTCAAGGTCTATTAAGACATTTTAAAGATGAAATTAAAAAAAGAAATAACTTCAATCCAATTGTAAAAGAAACTCAAAATATTCCTTACCTAGTGGATCAACACTTATTAGATAAAAATGCTTAAACTTAAAGTAAATGATGTAGAAGTTGAAGTCGAGGAGGGCTTAACTGTTCTACAAGCCTGTGAAAAAGCTGGAGTAGAAATACCAAGATTTTGCTATCATGAAAAATTATCAATAGCAGGAAATTGCAGAATGTGTCTTGTCGAAATGGAAAAATCTCCAAAACCTATAGCTTCTTGTGCAATGCCTGCTGCTGAGGGGATGGTCATAAAAACAAACACACCTAAAATAGAGAAATCCAGGAAGGGTGTTATGGAATTTTTATTAGCCAACCATCCTTTAGATTGTCCTGTTTGTGATCAAGGTGGTGAATGCGATCTTCAAGATCAATCTATGTTTTACGGTATTGATAAATCTCGATTTAAAGAAAATAAAAGAGCAGTACCTGATAAAAATATGGGTCCACTAATTAAGACCCAAATGACCAGATGCATTCATTGCACCAGGTGTATTAGATTTGCAACAGAAATTGCTGGAGTGCCTGAATTAGGGGCAATAGGTAGAGGTGAAGATATGCAAATCACAACATATCTAGAAAAATCAATACAGTCAGAATTATCAGGAAATGTAATAGATCTTTGTCCTGTGGGAGCTCTTACTTCAAAACCATATGTATTTGAGGCAAGACCTTGGGAGTTAAAAAAAACAGAGACTATAGATGTAATGGATGCTGTTGGATCTAACATAAGAGTAGACACATATGACTGGGAGGTAAAAAGAGTATTACCAATAATCAACGAAGATATAAATGAGGAATGGATATCAGATAAAACAAGATATGCTTGTGACGGTTTGTTAAGTCAAAGACTTGATACACCGTATATCAAATATAATAATAAATTCGAAAAAGCTTCATGGGATGAAGTTTTTAAAATTATAAAATCAAAAATACAAAATACTGATAAAGATAAAATAGCTGGATTTGTGGGCGATCTGATAAATATGGAAGCCAGCTACATATTCAAAGAATTTTTAGAGAGAACTATAGATACAAAGAATTATGAGTCTAGATCATCTGATTTATTTATGGATATCTCTAAAAGAGAAAACTATTTATTCAATTCAACAATCAATGGTATTGAGGACTCAGATTTAATCCTGTTGATTGGAACTAATCCAAGGTTTGAAGCTACCATGTTAAATGCAAGAATTCGAAAAGCCTATCTAAAAAATAAAGTCAAAATTGTTTCTTTAAGTGATTTAGGTGATCTAACCTATCCTTATGAAAGCCTTGATGGAAAAGCCCAAACAGTCAAAGATATATTTGAAAATAAAAATGAACTTTCAAAATTTATTATTGAAGCTAAAAAACCAATTATCATATTTGGAGAGTCATTTTTAAAATCTAAATCAGCAGAATTTTTATCAAGTTCTTTAAAAAATTTTTTATTGAGTAACAATAAATTTACTGACGACTGGAATCCCTTAAATTTTTTACCATCCGATGCAGCTACAGTTGGGAGTTTAGATCTTGATATAATTGATAAAAAAAATCAACTAATAAAAAATCTGAATGAACATAAATTTGATTTAGTTTTTTTAATGGGACAAGATAATCTAAAATTTAATAAAAAAAATGAGTTTGTGATATATATAGGGAGCCACGGGGATAATGGTGCAGAACTAGCAGATATTATTTTGCCAGGAGCAGCGTATACAGAACAATCAGGTCATTATACTAATTTAGAAGGTAAAGTACAAAAAGCTTATAAAGCATCATATCCACCAGGAGATGCTAAAGAAGATTGGGAAATTATAAATAATCTTGCTGAATTTATGAACAATAGAAAACTTTTTAATGATAAAGATGAATTAGAGAGTAGTATGTTTAATTATATAAATTTAAAAAAAGAAAAACAAGAAAGTCCCTCAAAAACAAAAGTAGATTCAAGTAATTTTGAGGACGAAACCATTAAAATAACATATAAGGATTATTATTTTTCTAATGTAATTGCGCGCTCGTCAAAAACAATGTTGAATTGTAATAATTCTAAATTAGAAGTTAAACGAACTGGTACTGAAGGTTAGATAATGGAATATATAAATTTAGTCTTTGATGAAGTCTACAAAATCCTATTTCTTCTTGTCCCAGTTTTAGTTTCTGTAGCTATGATTGTTTGGTTAGATAGAAGGGTTTGGGCCTTTGTTCAAAAAAGACAAGGTCCTAATGTTGTTGGTCCCTTCGGTTTACTACAAACATTAGCAGATGCACTAAAATATATTTTTAAAGAAATTATAATTCCAGCAAGTTCTAATAAGATTATTTTTATTTTAGCTCCAATTATTACAATGACTTTAGCTTTAATAGCATGGGCAGTTATACCTTTTGGAGAGGATCAAGTTTTAGCCAATATTAATGTTGGAATTCTTTATATTTTTGCTGTTTCATCTCTTGGAGTTTATGGAATTATCATGGGGGGTTGGGCGTCCAACTCAAAATATCCTTTTTTAGGGTCAATAAGATCTGCTGCGCAAATGGTTTCTTATGAGGTTTCAATTGGCATAATTATCATCAATGTTCTTTTGTGTGTTGGATCATTAAATTTAAGTGATATCGTTTTAGCTCAAAAAAACATCTGGTTCATAATTCCATTATTTCCAATGTTTGTAATATTTTTTATTTCCTCTTTAGCGGAAACAAATCGACCACCTTTTGATTTACCTGAAGCTGAAGCAGAATTAGTTGCTGGATATCAAACTGAATATTCTGGCATGATGTATGCAATGTTCTGGTTAGGAGAGTATGCAAATATTTTATTAATGTGCGCTTTAGGATCAATTTTATTTTTAGGAGGCTGGCTTTCACCAGTTGATTTATATCCATTTAATTTAATTCCAGGAGCTATTTGGTTAATTTTGAAAATATTACTTTTATTTTTTTTATTTGCGTTAGTTAAAGCAGTTGTACCGAGGTATAGATATGATCAATTAATGCGACTAGGCTGGAAAATATTTCTTCCATTATCTCTCACCTATGTTGTTTTAACTGCTAGTTACTTATTTTATTTTAACCTTTTACCCTCAATTTAGATGAAAATTATAAGATTTTTAAAAACAATATTCATGGTCGATTTTATAATTGGCTTGCTAATTGGTTTTAGAGAAATTTTTAAATCAAAAAAGACAATAAATTATCCTTTTGAAAAAGGAAAAATTAGCCCAAGATTTAGAGGAGAGCATGCACTTAGAAGATATCCAAATGGTGAAGAAAGATGTATCGCTTGTAAGTTATGTGAAGCTGTGTGTCCAGCACAAGCAATAACAATTGAATCTGCTGAAAGATCTGATGGAAGTAGAAAAACTACTCGTTACGATATTGATATGATGAAATGTATTTATTGTGGTTTGTGTGAAGAGTCATGTCCAGTGGATGCAATAGTGCAAGGTCCAAATTTTGAATTTTCGACAGAAACAAGAGAAGAACTTTATTATACTAAAGAAAAACTATTGGATAATGGTGATAGATGGGAAAATATTTTAGCGGCGAATATAAAATCAGATAATCCTTATAGATAAATTTATGGCAGTGCATGCAATATTTTTTTATTTTTTTTCAATTGTTGCAGTCATTTCAGCTATCATGGTTACTGTTTCAAAAAATACCGTACATTCGGTTTTTTTTTTAATATTAGACTTTATAAGTATTTCATGTCTTTTTATAATGATTGGAGCAGAATTTTTGGGAATGATAATGCTAATCGTATATGTTGGTGCAGTAGCTGTATTGTTCTTATTTGTTGTGATGATGTTAAATGTTGCTCAACAAAAAAATCAATGGTTTAATTCTAAAGAAAATTCTGGTCATATACCAATAGGCTTAATTATAAGCACAATTATCTTTTTTGAATTAATTATTGTTGTAGGAGGATGGAAATATAAACCTGAATTATTAAATCCAAATACTACTCAACTTTCTAATGAAATAAGTAACACACATTCATTAGGCCAGGTTTTATACACAGACTATATTCACGTTTTTCAAATTAGTGGAATGATATTATTAGTTGCGATGATAGGTGCAATTGTTCTTACTTATAGACGTAGAGTAGAGGTCAAAACACAAAATTATTTTAAGCAAATTTCTAGAGAAAGATCTGAAGGTATCGATGTTTTAGAGGTTTCTTCAAATAAAGGAGTTAAGATAGATGACTGATATAGGATTAGGACATTATCTTACTTTAGGAGCTGTTATCTTTAGTATTGGTGTCATTGGTATTTTTCTTAATAGAAAAAATATTATCGTGATTTTGATGAGTATTGAGCTAATATTATTAGCTGTTAACATTAATTTAGTATCATTTTCTATTTATCTTGGTGATTTGACTGGTCAAGTTTTTACATTATTTATTTTAACTGTAGCAGCTGCTGAGGCAGCTATTGGTCTTGCAATAATAGTAGTCTATTACAGAAATGCGGGAACTATAAGAGTTGAAGAGATAGATAAATTGAAAGGATAAAATGGAAATTTCAATTATAGCATTACCATTAATCGCATCAATTATATCAGGATTTTTTGGTAAATTTATAGGCGACAGAAATTCTGAAATAGTTACAAGTTTGTTGGTATCAATTTCAGCTATTCTTTCAGCAATTGTATTTTATGAGGTAATTTTTAATCAATACGAGGAAAATATCAAAATTGCTACATGGATTAATTCTGGATCACTAGAGGTAAACTGGTCAATGAAAATAGATGCGTTGTCATCAGTAATGTTAGTGGTTGTAACTTTTGTTTCTGCATTGGTTCATATTTATTCAATTGGATACATGTCCCATGATCCTCACAAACCAAGATTTATGGCTTACTTATCGTTATTTACATTTGCCATGTTAATGTTGGTAACGGCTGATAATTTTATTCAATTATTTTTTGGTTGGGAGGGTGTAGGTCTTTGTTCTTATTTCTTAATTGGTTTTTGGTTTAAAAAAGAGACTGCAAATGCAGCAGCTATTAAGGCGTTTGTTGTAAATAGAGTTGGAGATTTTGGTTTTGCTCTAGGTATTTTTTTGATTTTTTATTTATTCGGCACTGTAAACTACACAGAAGTTTTTAATCAAATCCCAACAGTTGTAGATGAAAAACTTAATTTTTTAGGTATTCAGATTAATGCTGTAGATTTAATTTGTATCTTATTATTCATTGGTGCTATGGGTAAATCGGCCCAAATTTTTTTACATACCTGGTTGCCAGATGCAATGGAAGGTCCAACACCTGTTTCAGCTTTGATCCATGCAGCCACTATGGTTACTGCTGGAGTTTTTTTAGTTGTAAGATGTTCACCGATATATGAATATTCAGAGTTAGCTTTAAACATTGTCACTGTAGTAGGTATGAGTACCGCTTTTTTTGCAGCGAGTGTAGCTTTAGTTCAAACAGACATAAAAAAAATCATAGCTTATTCCACGTGCAGTCAATTAGGTTATATGTTTTTTGCTGCTGGTGTAGGTGCATATAATGTTGCAATGTTTCATTTATTTACTCATGCATTTTTTAAGGCGTTATTATTTTTAGGATCAGGGTCTGTTATTCATGCATTTAAAGATGAGCAAAATATAAATAACATGGGAGGAGTATGGAGAAAATTACCTTACACATATGTTTTAATGATAATAGGAACTTTAGCATTAACAGGCTTTCCTTTGCTGTCTGGTTTTTATTCTAAGGATGCAATTATAGAATTTGCGTATTTAAGTGGTAGTACCACTGGGTACTATGCAGCTGGAATAGGTATATTTACAGCTTTTTTAACATCAATCTATTCATGGAGACTGATGTTTAAAACTTTTCACGGTCAGTATAACAACAAGGAACTTAAGATTGAGGAGACACATGAGTCACCACTAATTATGCTGATACCTTTAATAATATTATCTATAGGTGCGATTTTTGCTGGATTTATTTTTAAAGATTTATTTATAGGTCACGAGGGGATTAATAGTTTTTGGAGTGAATCGATTTACTTTTTAGATCCTTTAAGTACCGACCATCCTCCACTATGGTTTTTAACTTTAACACCAACATTGGTGATTTTATCAATACCATTGGCTTACTATTTATTTGTTAAAAATACGAATTTTCCATCTCAACTAGTTAATATTAATAAACCATTGTATCAATTTTTATTTAATAAATGGTATTTTGACGAAATTTACGACATCTTATTTGTAAAATCTTCGAAAAGACTTGGGTTATTTTTGTGGAAATTTTTTGACATTAAAGTTATCGATGGTTTTGGACCTGATGGTATTTCCGGGCTAATCAAAAAATTTTCTATTAAAGCCAATAAATTTCAAAGTGGTTATATTTATCAATATGCATTTATAATGTTGCTTGGTTTTTCTGCTTTTTTAACCTTCTTGATTGTTAAATAATGAACTTCCCAATTCTCTCCTCATTAATACTTTTACCTTTTATAGGAGCACTCTTTTTATTTTTTACAAAAAGTAAAAGTGAAAATAAAATCACAGTAAAATATGTTGCCTTATTTACATCTCTGGTAAACTTTTTTTTATCTATTTATTTATGGTTTTTATTTGATCAAACAACATCTGCTTTTCAATTTGTTGAAGATAGAATTTGGATCGAAGGTTTAATTAATTACAAGGTAGGAGTTGATGGAATTTCAATACTTTTTATAATTCTTACAACATTCATCACACCATTGTGTATAGTTTCAGTAAATAATTCAGTGACAGAAAGATTAAATGAATTTCTAATAGCCATTCTTATTATGGAAACTTTCATGATAGGTGTTTTTTGTTCTCTAGATCTTGTGGTTTTTTACTTATTTTTTGAGGCTGGATTAATCCCAATGTTTTTAATTATTGGAATTTGGGGTGGAGCTAGAAGAGTTTACTCTGCTTTTAAGTTTTTTTTATTCACTCTTTTGGGATCAGTTCTAATGTTAGTGGCAATAATTTCCATTTATTGGATCACAGGTACAACAGATGTCGTTCAACTTTACGAATTAGGTATAGATACGAAATATCAAAATTTATTGTGGTTAGCTTTTTTTAGTTCATTTGCTGTAAAAACTCCAATGTGGCCAGTTCATACATGGCTTCCAGATGCACACGTTGAAGCTCCAACAGCAGGATCGGTGTTGTTAGCTGCGATTTTGCTTAAAATGGCAGGCTATGGATTTATTAGATTTTCTTTGGGATTATTTCCCTCCGCTTCAGAAGTTTTTACTCCTTTAATTTATACATTAAGTGTTATCGCAATCATTTTCACGTCGTTAATAGCTTTAATGCAAGAGGATATGAAAAAATTAATAGCATATTCCTCTGTGGCCCATATGGGATTTGTTACTTTGGGAATATTTACAATTCAACAACAAGGTATTGAGGGAAGTATAATTCAAATGATCAGTCACGGTCTAGTATCTGCAGCTTTATTTTTATGTGTTGGTGTAGTTTATGATCGAATGCATTCTAGATTGATCGCAACCTATGGAGGTATTGTTACTATTATACCCAAATATGCTATTTTATTTATGGTATTTACTTTAGCTGCTTTAGGATTACCAGGAACAAGTGGGTTTGTTGGTGAATTTTTAATTTTAATGGCTGCTTTTAAAGATAATTTTTTAGTAGCAGTATTAGCTAGTTTAGGAGTTATCATTGGAGCAGCATACATGCTTTGGTTGTACAAAAGAGTTATTTTTGGAAAGCTAATAAACTCTGAGTTAAAAAAAATGATTGATTTAAATAAATCAGAGGCGTTCATGCTCACCTGTTTAGCTATACCAACTTTATATTTCGGTTTTTACCCAGAACCACTAATTAACACTATTGAAGTTTCAATAAGTGATTTAATTGATACATATAACTTTAGTGTGGCAAGCAAACAATGAATAATATTGAATTAATATTTCCAGAAATTTTTATCTCATTATCAATAATGTTTTTACTTATCTTAGGGGTTTTTAAAAAAGATAGTTCAAAAATAATCCATAATATTTCATTATTAGTTTTATTAATTACAACAGTTATCACATTTAATGAAACTTTTAGTATTAATCCGACA
>CACJLZ010000011.1 GCA_902594395.1 uncultured Pelagibacteraceae bacterium | reverse complement strand
TAATTAAAATTAAAAATGATGATTTAATCAAATCATCACAATTTGAGCTTGATTTAGACGAAATTGAGCTAGTTAATGACTATTCAATTCAAAAATTTGATAAAGAATTTATATTTTATGAAATTTTATTCAACGGGACTGTAAAAAATTTTATTAATTTAATGGACAATAAAAATTATAAACTAAATACTGAAAAAAAGATCTGGACGATAGAATGAGAGATACAAATCAAACTATTATAAAATTCAATTACGACAAAAACTTGAGTAATGATGATTTTGTTATTTCAAAAAGCAATAAACATATTTTTGAATTTCTAGATATGTGGCCAAAGTGGGAAAAAAACTTTATTAATATTATAGGAGAAAAACTATCAGGAAAAACACATTTGACTAATATTTTTATAAGGAAATATAAAGGAATAAAAATCGAAGCAAATTCTTTGAATAACGATCATCTAAAAAAAATAAAGATTTATGAGAATATTATTTTAGAAAATCTTACTTCCGATGTAGATGAGAAATTACTCTACAGTCTTCTTAATTTAATTGACCAAGATAATAAATATATAATCATCACGTCTTTTAAGCCCATTGTTTATGTTGATTTTAAACTTAATGATCTAAAATCAAGAACTAAGAGTTTTTTACTTTTAAACATTGAGAAACCAGATGATGAATTAATTTTTGCCATTATATTAAAAAATTTATCAGACAGGCAAATATTATTAGATAAAAAATTGATTAATTATATTATTAAAAGAATAGAGAGATCATATAGTAAAATACATGATTTCATATATAAGATCGATCAATTGAGTTTAAAAAAGAAAAAATCAATTAATTTAAATATTATAAAAGAAGTGTTAGGAGAATAATTGAGCAAATATAGAACACATAACTGTAATGAGTTAAGAAAAGAACATGATGGGCAAAAAATAATTCTTTCAGGTTGGATAAATAAAAAAAGAGATCATGGAAATCTATTATTTATTGATTTGAGAGATAATTATGGAATCACCCAATGTGTAATTGATAAAGAGAATTCTAATTTTGAGAAACTAGAAAAATTACAACTTGAAACAGTAATAAAAGTAGAAGGTAAGGTTATAAAGAGAGCAAATGACTCAATCAATAGTGAAATCAACACAGGAGAGATTGAACTTATAATTAAAAATTTCCAGATATTAGGTAAGTGTAAAGAATTACCCTTACCAGTTTTTAGCGATCAAGAGTATGCCGAGGAAATTAGATTAAAATATCGTTTCTTAGATTTAAGAAGAAAGAAAATACATGAAAATATTATTTTAAGATCCAAAGTGATCTCTTTTATGAGAAGTGAAATGAATAAATTAGGTTTCTTAGAGTTTCAAACTCCAATTTTAACTTCCTCAAGCCCTGAGGGTGCTAGGGATTTTTTAGTTCCTAGCAGACTTAATCCTGGAAAATTTTACGCTTTACCACAAGCACCTCAACAATTTAAACAATTGGTAATGGTATCAGGTTTTGACAAGTATTTTCAAATTGCCCCATGCTTTAGGGATGAGGATGCAAGAGCAGATAGAAGCCCAGGAGAATTTTATCAATTAGATTTAGAAATGTCATTTGTAGATCAGGAGGATGTTTTTAATGTAGTTGAAAAATTATTTGTTAACACTTTTGAAAAATTTTCTAAAAAAAAATTGCTATTTAATAAATTTCCGAGAATTTCTTATAAAGAGTCAATGTTAAAATATGGAACTGACAAGCCAGATTTAAGAAATCCACTAATTGTAAATGACATAACAGAAGTTTTTTCTAGAGAGGATGTTTCATTTGAAATATTTAAAAGATTAATTAAATCAGGATCAGAAGTAAGATGTATTGTTACAAAAAAAACAAAAGATAAGCCTAGAAGTTTTTTTGATAACATAGATAGATGGGCAAAAGATCAGGGTGCATCTGGCCTAGCTTATTTTACAATTGAAAAAAATATTGAAATTTCAGCAAAAGGCCCTGTAGGAAAATTTTTTTCAAAAGAAGCTTTATATGAAATTATGAAAAAGACTGGAGCAGAAGTGGGTGACAGTATTTTTTTAGCTTGTGCCAAAAGAAAAGATCTTGAAAAAATTATTTCATCAGCAAGAGATAAAATTGCGAATGATTTGAATATCGTTGATGTAAATTCTTTCGCATTTTGTTGGATAGTAGATTATCCAATGTTTGAAAATGATGAACAAACTAATAAAATTAAATTTAGCCACAATCCATTTTCAATGCCACAAGGGGATATTGATAAGATCAACTTTGAAAAACCATTAGAAATTCTTGCATATCAGTACGATATTGTTTGTAATGGAATTGAATTGTCGTCTGGTGCAATTAGAAACCATATACCAGAACTTATGTACAAACTTTTTAATGTCGCTGGTTATTCAAAAACTGATGTTGAGCAAAAATTTAGTGGGATGATAAATGCTTTAAGTTACGGAGCCCCTCCTCATGGTGGAATTGCTCCAGGTATTGATAGAATTATAATGTTACTTGCAAACGAGAAAAATATACGAGAGGTTACAATGTTTCCAATGAACCAAAATGCACAAGACTTAATGATGAATGCGCCTTCTAGTGTGAGTGAAAATCAGTTAAAAGAATTAAATTTGTCTTTAAAAATTAAAAAATAATTACTTTTTTCCCTTAAGATTAATTTTAACATCAGATAAGTCTACAAGGTTTTTTTTATAATTACTTCTTACAAAACCTTTACTTGTAATATCTCTAACAATTTTGAGGAACTGATTTTGTTCATCTATATTTTGATCTTCAACATTAGATACATCTAAATTACCGATTGCAGGTGTGTGTGCTAAATCTTCCCTGTTTAGATATGATATAGCTAACTCTCTAAAAATATAATCTAAGATAGATGAAGCACTTAAAATTCTATCATTACCCACAACCTTACCAGATGGTTCAAATTTTGTCTCTACGAATGCACTCACGAATTCATCAAGAGGAACCCCATATTGAAGTCCAAGAGAAACAGCTATTGCAAAATTATTCATCAATGCTTTAACAAGTTCACCCTCTTTACTTGTATCTATGAAGATCTCTCCAATTTTGCCATCTTCATATTCACCAGTATGTAAGTAAACTTTATGGTCTCCAATTGTGGCTTTCTGAATATAGCCTTTTCTTCTATCCGGCATTCCATATCTTTTACCTGAGCTATCAGATTTAGAAAAAGTTTGGGTAATAATTTTTTCTACACTTTTTATTTTATCTTTATTTTGGCTTGAAACTAAATCCACCTTTTGATTATGATTCATCTTATCACTACCAGAGTTCAAATTTTTTGTTTTTCTGTTATCTAATTTGATCTCTAAAACCTCAAATTTGCCATCGTCCCTTTTCTCTAAATTTTTAAGTTCAGCTTCATTGATGTCATCTAAATAATGAGTTACTTTGAAAGTAGATGTGTAATAAGTTTCAACAAGATATTTTGCCATTTTTTTATCCTTAATTTAAATTTGAAATTTGAATCAAATTATTTATATACATTTAGATATTTTAGTCTAATTTATTTTATACAATTTAAAATTGAAAATAAAAATATTTTGATGTTGACTTTATTAAAAAAAATTTTCACCTGGTGGAATCAAGATACTATTGGAACAAGAATAAAAACTATATTCTTTGGAAAATTTATTGGAAAAGATAATTTCGGAAATAAATATTATCAAAGTAAAAATGGTAAGAGATGGGTTATATATTCAGAGGAAATTGATGCATCAAAAATACCAGTAGAATGGTTTTCATGGATTCACTTTATGCCAAATAAAATTGAAAATACTCATGACTTTAAAAAACACCAGTGGCAAAAACCTCATAAACCCAATTTAACTGGAACTGACTCAGCATATCATCCTAATAAGAATAAAAAAGATGCAATTGAAAAGAAATATAAAAGTTGGAAATAAAAAAAACTATTTGTTCATGTTGATATTTCTATTTTATATTTTTATTACTCCTGAAACATTATCGGAGAGTAAACTTGAAGGTAATAACACTGACATTAAAATATTAGATAAAATAAGTTCTAAAAATGAATTGATTAAACTTATTAATAATCAGGAATACATTTATAAAGATTTATCAATCAAAAGTATAAAGTGTACAGACTCAGAATTCGATGATAATCCAGAAATTAAAGCTTACATTCAAGTAAGAGACTTAACGAAAAAGGATCGGAATAATGTATTTGTTTTTAACGGTTGGATGTTTTCATCGAGCCCATCAATTGCTCCATTTGATCATCCTGTTTATGATATTTGGTTAATTAATTGTTATTAAACTAATTTATCTTTATCTAGCCAACTTACATTAAAATCGGAGTCAATAAATTTTTTATGGTTTAACAATTTCTTATGTAATGGGATAGTTGTCGTTATTCCTTCTATTACAAATTCATCTAATGATCTATTCATTCTTTGAATAGCTTCAGTTCTGTTTCTTCCATGACATATTAATTTACAAATCATACTGTCGTAATAAGGGGTTACTTTATAGCCTTGATAAATAGCACCATCAACTCTTGTTCTAAATCCAGAAGGTTGATGGCACATTCCAATCGTACCAGGAGAAGGTTGAAAATTTTTGCTTGCATCTTCTGCATTTATTCTGCACTCAATTGCATGGCCTCTTGGGTTTATATCATTTTGACTCAACGCTGTATTACCTGAAAATGCAATCCAAATTTGCTCTTTAATAATATCAATGCCAGTTACCATTTCGGTGACGGGGTGTTCAACCTGAACTCTTGTATTCATTTCAAGAAAATAAAATTTGCCATTTTCAAATATAAATTCAACAGTTCCCGCACCAGTATAACCAATTTTTGATACCATATTTACTGTTTTATCAAAAAGGTCTTTTCTAATCTCATTATTAAGTATAGGGCTGGGTGTTTCCTCTATTAACTTTTGATGCCTTCTTTGTACTGAACAATCTCTCTCATGTAAATGAACTACTTTATTTTTTCCAGCTAAAATTTGAACTTCAATATGTCTTGGATTTTGAAAAAATTTTTCTATATAAACTTCATCATTACCAAAATATTTTTGTGCTTCAGATTTTGCAGTTAAAAATAAAGACTCAAATTCATTTTCTTTTTGAACAATTTTCATTCCTTTTCCTCCACCTCCACCAGAAGCTTTTATTAAAACAGGAAAACCAATTTTCTTGCAAAGTTCTTTAGCTTCTTTAATATTTTTTAAACCATCTTCAGATCCTTCAATTATAGGTAACCCATTTTCTCTCGCAATTTTTTTAGCTTGTATTTTATCACCCATCATTTCTATATGTTTTGAAGAAGCACCAATAAATTTAATGTTGTTTTCCTCAAGCACTTTAGCAAAATTAGCATTTTCTGAGAGAAAACCATAACCGGGGTGCACAGCTTCTGAATTTGTTATTTCTATAGCTGACATTAAAGCAGGAATGTTTAAATAACTATTCGCAGGTTGATGGGAGCCTATGCATACACTTTCATCTGCCATTCTGACATGCATGCTCTCTTTGTCAACGTCTGAATGAACCGCAACAGTTGATATACCCCACTCTTTACAAGCTCTAATTATTCTAACCGCAATTTCTCCACGGTTTGCAATTAAGATTTTCTTAAACATTATTCTAGAATGATAATTGTTTGACCGAATTCCACTGGTTGACCGTCTTCTACACAAACTTTCTTAACTATCCCGTCAGATGTAGATGGAACATGATTCATAGTTTTCATTGCCTCTACTATCATCACAGTGTCACCTTTTTTAATTTTCTTTCCTATTTCTACAAACTTTTTTGCTCCAGGTTCTGGTGCATGATAGGCTGTACCTATTATTGGTGATGTAATTTCAATACCAGATTTTATTTTCTCTATTTTATCATTTGTATCTGAAACTAAATTACTTTTTGAACTTCGAATATTTTGATTGTTGATTGATATATTGTTTTTAGAAACTTTTATTTTTGTATCTTTTTCAGTGTACTCAAGCTCTGTAAGATTAAATTCATCTAAGTAATCACTTAATTCTTTAATAATTTTTTTATCAATCTTCATTTTTTAAGAGCTTTTGCATTGAAATTATGGCTAAAATATAACCATCAGCACCTAATCCAAATATCCCTCCTGTTGCAATATCACTTATCAGTGATTTTTGACGAAATTCCTCACGTTTATATATATTAGAAATATGCAATTCAATAATAGGCTTTTTAAAAACACTTAAAGCGTCTCTTATAGCGACTGATGTATGTGTAAATGCTGCGGCGTTAATTATAATCCCATCAAAATTTTTTATGGAATCCTGTATTATATTAACAATTTCTCCTTCTATATTTGATTGAGAAAATTCAGCAACTAGACCTAATTCTTTAGATTTATTTAAACAAATTTCTTTTAATTCATTAAAAGTGATAGAACCATATTGTGATTGTTCTCTTTCTCCTAATAGATTAAGATTTGGGCCATTAATAATTATAATCTTATTATTCATTAAATATTTATATACGATGAAAAAAAAAATAAAAATAAAAATTAATGGTAAATTAAATATAATAGATAATAAAACGAAAGTATCTGTTCTTTTAAAAGATTTAAAAGTACCACTTAGAAAAGTGGCAATTGAGTTAAATAGAGAAATAGTCAATAAAAAAAAATTGAATAAGATTTTTTTAAAAACAAATGATAAATTAGAAATTGTTCATTTTATTGGAGGTGGTTAGGAATGGCACAAGATAAATTAGTTATTTCAAAAAAGAAATTTAATTCAAGGTTAATTGTGGGTACTGGTAAATATAGAAACATGTCAGAATGCGCAAAGGCTATTAAAATATCTGGTGCTGAAATTGTAACGGTTGCAGTTAGAAGAGTGAACATAACTGATAAAAAAAAACCTTTATTAATGGATTTTATTGATCCTAAAAAAATAACTTATTTACCAAATACTGCTGGATGCTTTAATTCTCAGGAAGCATTAAGAACATTAAGATTAGCAAGAGAAATAGGAGGATGGAAACTAGTAAAACTCGAAGTTTTGGGAGATAAAAAAAATTTATTTCCAGAAATGATCGAAACTCTTAATTCGACTGAAATTTTGACCAAAGAAGGTTTTGAGGTAATGGTCTATTGTAATGATGATCCTCTCATGGCCAAAAGATTAGAAAATGCAGGTGCAGCAGCAATAATGCCTCTTGCAGCACCTATTGGCTCAGGCTTAGGAATTTTAAATAAAGTAAATATACAAATTATTAGAAAGCAAACGAAATTACCTTTAATAATTGATGCAGGATTAGGACAAGCATCCGATGCTACAATCGCAATGGAGTTAGGTTGCGATGGTGTTTTAGTTAATACTGCTATAGCTAAAGCGAAAAAACCCTTTTTAATGGCAGAGGCATTTAAAAGAGCTGTTATTGCTGGAAGACAATCATATTTATCTGGAAGAATTGAAAAAAAATTAATGGGTAATCCCTCGTCTCCTACAAAAGGAATTATTTAGATTTTTTATAATAATTTTTTTTTCTGTATGCTTTTTTTCTTATCTTAATATTTTTAATACTCTTTTCTTTTAAATGAACATCAAGATTTTTAAGTTTTTCGAAATATTCTATTAATTCAATTGTTTTCTTAGATTTGTTTTTTATGTCAATGATATATTCCGGAATAATCAAGGAATTGTCAGAAATTATATCGATCTTGATTTTATTTTTTTTTTCAAAATAAGTTAAATTTTCAATAAAGTTTTCTTTTAAAAAATCAGATATTTTTTTACATACTTTAAGCTCAACATATTTGGCTTTATTTAACACCGCTTTAAACTGAACTAATTTCAAGATTTTTTGTGCAAAAGACTCATCTGTTAATCTGACTTTCCACCTAACGGCACTTTCTCTTAATCTTTGTCTGGACATTTCTAGTAATCCAAAATTACTAATTCTACCTATTTGTATTCTTGCTCTATCTGATCTACATTTCTCTTTTAATCTTCTTTCTACCGTCTTTCTATTACCGTAACTTAACATGTCTATAAAATCTATTATAATTAGTCCTGATAAATCTCTTATTTTGATTTGTCTTGCTATTTCTTCAGCTGCTTCTAAATTTGTATCTAATGCTGTGCTTTCAACATTTTTTTGTTTAATAGAGCTCCCTGAATTTATATCAATTGAAACAAGAGCTTCTGTAGGATTAATTACTAAATAACCACCAGAATTTAATTTTACTTGAGTGTCAAATATTTGATTTAATTTTTGTTCTATACCTTCCTCTATGAATAAGGGAACTTTTCCCCTATATTTTTTAATTCTTTTAACCTGAGAAGGCATTAGCATTTTCATAAAGTTTTGAGCTTTTTTATAACCCTCGTTTCCCTCTATAATAATATTTTTTGTATTTTCATCATACATATCTCTTAATGTTCTATTGATTATTTCACTTTCCTGATGAATTAACGAGGGTGCAATCGCGTTAATAGCATTATCTTTTATTTGATGCCAAGATTTAATTAAAGTTTCTAAATCATGATTTATTTCGTTTTTAGTTTTATTACTACCCGCAGTTCTAACAATCAATCCCATTTCTTTAGGTATTTCAATTTCATTTAAAATAGATCTTATTTTTTTTCTTTCAGCTGGATTAAATATTTTTCTTGATATTCCACCTCCTTTAGGAGTGTTTGGCATCAAAACAATATATTTCCCTGCAATAGAAATAAATGTACTTAATGCAGCACCTTTCTGTCCTCTTTCATCTTTAATTACTTGGACTAGTATTACTTGATTAGGCTTAATAACTTCTTGTATCTTATATCTTTTAAATTTATTTCGACTATTAAACTTTTTTTCTTTTTCTTGTTCTTGATCGTTTTTTTCAGAATCTAAATTTTCTTTTTTATCTATGTCGATAGGATCGTCAACTTCTAAATTTCCTTTTGCTAAATTTTCTTCCTCTTTTTCCTCAACCTTTTTTGATAATTCCTCTCTTAATTTCTCCTCTTCTTTTTTGATTATCTCTAAGTCACTTTTAGGTATTTGATAATAATCTGATTGTATATCATTGAACGATAAAAAACCGTGCCTCTCCCTTCCAAAATCGACAAAAGCTGCTTGTAAAGATGGCTCAATTCTACTTACTTTACCAAGGTAAATATTATTTTTTATAAGATTATTTTTTGAGCCTTCGTATTCGTAATCTTCAATATTGTTGTCTGATTTAAGAACAACCCTGGTTTCATTAGGATGCGATGCATCAATGTATAAATTTTTTTCCATAATTGTGTGTTTGAATGTTTCATTAAATTTTATAAATTTTGTAAAATAATAATGCCTTATCTTTAACAAATTCCTATATATAATTAAATCAAAATGACAAAATTATTGAAAAATATTTTAATTCTATTTTTAAGCATTTCGTTGTTAACAGTGATTGTTATTTTTGGCATTTTATGGACTTTTTCTAATAATATCCCAGACTATAAATTTCTTAAAAATTATAAGCCGCCAGTATCAAGCAAAATGTACTCAGGTAATGGAGACTTAGTTGCTGATTTTTCTAAGGAAAAAAGGATTTTTGTTCCATATAGCGCTATTCCTTCAAATGTTATAAACGCTTTTTTGTCTGCCGAAGATAAAAATTTTTTTACTCATCCTGGTGTTGATGCAAAAGGTGTCATTAGAGCAACATTTAATAATATAACCAATATAATGACCTCGAAAAGACTTGAGGGCGCTTCTACAATCACCCAGCAGGTCGCAAAAAATTTTTTATTAACTAATGAAGTTAGTATTAATCGAAAAATTAAAGAGGCAATTTTAGCATTTAGAATTGAAAGAGCTTTAAATAAAGAGAGAATATTAGAATTATATCTCAATCAAATATATTTGGGTAGTGGAGCTTATGGTGTTGCTGCTGCAAGTTTAGAATATTTTGATAAGTCAATTAAAGAACTAAATTATGCAGAAGCTGCATTGTTAGCAGCTTTACCAAAAGCTCCTAGTAGATATAACCCTTATAACAATATTGATTTAGCAAAATTTAGAAGAGATTTAGTTTTAAAAAATTTAAATCAAAATGGATTTTTAAATCTCGAAAAATATAAAGAATACAAAAATCAAAGTATTAAATTGAAAAAAAAGGAAAAAATTTATTTAGAGGATGCACAGTATTATATCGAGGATGTCAGAAAAAATATAATAGACAAACTAACTTATGAAAAAGTTTACAAACAAGGTTATAATATAAATACACCAATCAATTTAAACTTACAAAAAATTGCTACAGAGTCTTTAAGAAATGGTTTAATCGCTTATGATCAAAGAAAAGGTTGGCGTGGACCAATTACAAATATAAAATATTCTGATAATTGGCATTTAAAAATAGAAAAAAAATATAAATTAGAGAATTCTGTTAGTTGGGAAATAGCAATAGTAAAAGAAATAGGTCAATTTCAAACTAAAATTGAAACTAAAGATGAATTAAATGGCCTAATAAAATATAATGAAATCTCATGGACTAAAAAGGAGTTTGAAGATTTACTCAAAGTTGGCGATTTAATTTATGTTAAGAAAGTTAAAGATAACTTTTATAGTTTAAAACAACTTCCAAAAATTAATGGTGGCATTGTTGTAATGGACCCTTACACAGGACGGGTTTTAGCCCTAAGTGGAGGATTTAGTTTTAAATCAAGCGAATTTAATAGAGCTACGCAAGCTCTAAGACAACCTGGTTCAGCATTTAAACCGTTTGTATATGCGTTAGCGTTAGAAAATAATTATACTCCATCATCTTTAGTGCTTGATGCACCTCTAGTATTGGATCAAGGAATTGATTTAAAAAAATGGAAGCCAGAAAATTATGGTAAAAAGTTTTATGGACCCTCTACACTCAGAGTAGGGCTTGAAAAATCAAGAAACTTAATGACTGTAAGAATTGCTCAAAACTTGGGCGTAGATAAACTAGCGAAATTTTCTCAGGATTTAAAAATTTATAATAACCCTGAGGAATTACTTTCAATTTCTCTAGGATCAGCTGAAACAACTCTTTTAAATTTAACTTCAGCTTACTCATCATTTGTAAACGGTGGAAAATTAATTAGTCCAATAATAATAGACAGAATTCAAGACAGTGAAGGAAATACAATAATTAATAATGAAAATAGAAAGTGTAGGAATTGTGATAAGATTTCATACACCGGTAAAGATTATCCTCAAATAGAGGATAATTATGTACAAGTAATGTCTGAACAAACCGCATATCAAGTAACAACAATTTTAGAGGGAGTAATAAAAAGAGGAACTGGGAAAAAATTAAGAGAATTACAATTAAACTTGGCTGGAAAAACTGGAACCACAAATGAAAATACGGATGCATGGTTTATTGGTTTTACGTCAAATTTAGTGATTGGAGTTTATGTCGGAATGGATAATCCTAAACCATTAGGTAAATTTGAAACTGGATCTAAAGCTGCATTACCTATTTTTAGAGAATTCATTGAAAAGTCAGTTAAAAAATCTGAAGCAAGACCGTTTAAGGTTCCTGAAAAAATGACACTTATGGTTGTTGATCCATTAACTGGGGAAAAAGCTAAGTTTAATTCAAAAAATATGATCATTGAGTCTTACAAAAGTAAAAATGTTTTAAATGGAAAAGTATTGTATTCTGATAGTAATAGAATCGATAAAAATAATATATTAAAGTTTTATTAATGGACGATAAATATTTAGATCTTAAAAAAGATATCGAAAAAATTAACCAAAAAGTTAAGGAGTATCTTTGAAAAAAATAAAATTTACTCAAAACTGGAACATATAGATAAAAAAATGCTTGGTGCCAATTTTTGGCAAGATAAAGCAGACTCCCAAAAAACAATTAAAGAAAAAAAACTTTTTGAGGATTTAATCAATTCATACAAAGATTCAACTAATCAACTTAATGATTTAAATGATCTTTACTCCTTAGCTTCAGATGAGAATAATCTTAATGTGAAAAAAGAAGTCATGGAAAGTATTAAAGAACTAAGATCGAAAGTTAAGAAAAATGAAATAAAATGCTTTTTATCAAATGAGGCAGATTCATTTGATTGTTACGTAGAAATCCATGCAGGTGCAGGTGGCACAGAAAGTCAGGATTGGGCCAATATGTTGAGAAGAATGTATATGAAATGGTCAGATAATAAAAATTATAGATGTAATTTAATTAGCGAGCATAAAGGTGAAGAGGCAGGAATTAAATCCTCAACTATTAGAATTGAGGGTGACTATGTATTTGGATGGCTTAAAAACGAGTCTGGAATTCATCGTCTTGTAAGAATATCTCCTTTCGACTCTGGAGCGAGAAGACACACAAGCTTTGCCAGTATTTGGGTTTATCCAGTGGTCGACGAAAATTTGAATATTGAAATATTAGATAAGGATTTGAGAATTGATACTTATCGTTCTAGTGGTGCTGGTGGACAACATGTTAATACAACTGACAGCGCAGTAAGAATAACTCACATTCCATCAAAAATAGTTGTTCAATGTCAAAACGAGAGATCTCAACATAAGAATAAAGAAACTTGTATGAATATGCTAAGAGCAAGACTTTATGATTTTGAAATGAAAAAAAAAGATGAAGAAAATCAAAATAATGAAATTTTAAAATCTGATATAGGGTGGGGTCATCAAATTAGATCATATGTGCTTCAACCTTACAGATTAGTCAAAGATAACAGAACAAATTTTGAAAGCACAAGCCCAGATAAAGTTTTAGATGGCGATATCGATGCTTTTTTAGAGAAATCTTTGTATCAAATTAAATGAAAAAAATAATTTTTAGATTTTTAATATTCACTTTATTACTAATCTTTAGTTTTATTACTTACTTAAGTACCATTGGCATAAAAACAGATGCTTTTAATGATCAAATATCTAAAGAAGTTAAAAAAATTGATAATCAATTAGAAATAGATTTAAATAAAATTAGTATTATTTTAGATCCTTTTAAATTTAAATTAGTACTAAAAACAATTGGAG
>CACJLZ010000010.1 GCA_902594395.1 uncultured Pelagibacteraceae bacterium | reverse complement strand
TTATTTATTATTAGCTTCGGTTAAATTTTTTGCAATTTAACAAAGATAATCAAGCGCTTTGAGAATTCCACCTTTTTGATATGGTATCTTTGATTTCATCAACCCCATTTCAACACCAGCTAAAGTTCCAGCTAGCATCAATTCGTTAAAATCACCTAAATGTCCAATTCTAAAAATTTTTCCCGCAACTTTTGCTAAACCTGTTCCTAAAGACATGTTGTAATGATCTAAAATTATTTTTCTCAAAGAGTCTGCATCATGTCCATCTGGGACCATCACGGCTGTTAAAGAGTCAGAATATTCTTCTGGATTTTTACAAAGTATCTCTAGGCCCCAAGCTTTAACTGCAACCCTAGTAGCTTCTGCAAATCTTTTATGTCTTGTGAAAACATTTTCTAAGCCCTCTTCAGTCAACATGTTAATTGCTTCATCTAATCCGTACAATAAGTTTGTTGCTGGTGTATATGGAAAATAACCTTTTTTGTTGTTTTCTAACATTGGTTTCCAGTCCCAATATGATTTCGGTAAATCGGAGCTCTCATAAGCTTTTAGTGCTTTTGAACTAATTGCATTAAAGGAAAGTCCTGGAGGTAGTAATAACCCTTTTTGAGATCCACCGACTGTTACGTCAACTTTCCATTCTTCATGTCTATAATCTATAGAGCCGAGTGAGGAAATTGTATCAACAAAGAGTAAGGCCGGATGTTCTGCATTGTCCATCGCTTTTCTTATTTTTCCTATTCTGCTTGTTACTCCTGTAGATGTTTCGTTGTGAACTGCACAAACTGCTTTAATTTTTTTTTCTTTATCTTCCTTCAATTTTTGTTCAACAATATTTGGGTCAACTCCTGTTCTCCAATCACCTTTAACAAAGTCAATTTCTAATTTAAATTTATCCGCAATATCGTACCAAAGAGTAGAAAAATGTCCTGTTTCAAACATTAGAATTTTATCACCTGCACTTAAAGTATTTACTATTGCAGCTTCCCAAGCACCTGTGCCTGAAGCAGGAAATATAATTACAGGTTCTGAAGTTTTAAAAATTAACTTTATTCTATCTAAAACTCTTAAACCAAGTTCTGCAAAATCTGGACCTCTATGGTCTATTGTCGGATAATCCATTGCTCTTAAAACTCTGTCAGGAACGTTAGTTGGACCTGGTATTTGTAAAAAATGTCGACCTGGTCTTATATTGTTTGAAATTGCCATTCTGCTGTATATGCTAAAGAGATTATATAATCAAACTTATAATATATGACAAATAGTACTAATTTAATAGAGACTTTGGAAGTCTACGTTTTAAATAATCCTGATCAAGTTAATCCTCATTGGGTAAGCCATTTTATAGTACCAACTGCAAATGAATTATTGATAAAGATTAAAACCAAAGATGGTAACTCTGGTTTTGGTTTGGCAACTAGTTACACTGATATCAAACCAATTATCAAACCTTTCTCTAATGGATTACAGGATTTAATAATAGGGGAGGATCCTTTTTGTCCAGAAAAATTATATGAGAAAATTTTTAAATTAACTGACACACGTCTCAGTAATGAAAAAGGTTGGAGCAGAGAAGCTTTAATCAGAATTTCCGCAGCTTTAGATATTGCATGCTGGGATTTGATAGGTAAAGCCTCCAAAATTCCACTATATAAATTGTTTGGAGGTTACAGAAATAAAATTCCTGTATATGTAACTTGTGCTTATTACAGAGATGGTAAAAATGAAAAAGAACTTCGAGATGAACTACAAAAATTAATTAAAATTGGCCATCAAAGCTTTAAAGTTAAAGTAGGTGGATTAAGTATAAAAGAAGATGCAAAAAGATTGGAAATAATTCGACAAGAAATTGGTGAAGATAAAGATCTAATGATTGATGTTAATAGAGCATGGAACCTAAAAACGGCCATTGAGGGAGTAAAAGAATTTGAGAGATTTAATCCAACTTGGTTAGAAGAGCCTGTGAGATGGGAAGATGATAGAAGAAATTTAAAACTTTTATCACAACAAACAAAAATTCCTTTATCAGGTGGAGAAAGTGAAATTACGATTTATGGATGTAGATCTTTGGTGGAGGAAAATGCAATTCAAATTTTACAATTTGATTGCACAATGTTTGGTGGTTTTACTAATGGTAAAAAACTATCTGCTTTATGTGAATTAAATAATTTGGATATAGCACCACATCATGATTGTTATATTCATGCTCCTTTAGTTGCGTCTTCACCATCAGGAAGAATAGTAGAGTCATTTGATGATGAAAGAGATCCTCTACAAGCTCAATTATTTGAAAATCACCATAAAATGAGTAATGGTTGGATACATCTAAATGAAAATCCAGGTTTGGGATTAGAAATTTCAGAAACCGCGTTAAAAAAGTTCGGTAAACTAGTTTACAAAAATAAATAAACCTTTAATTAAGTTTTATGCAGTTTAGTTCGGATCAAATACAAAAAATAGGAAAAGAAATAAGTAATAAAGTTGATGGGAAAACTTTATTTGATGAATTTTCTCGAGGTCGATACAGTACAGATGCATCAGTTTATCAAATCAAGCCTCTTGGTGTAGTTCTTCCAAAAGATACTAATGATGTTTTAAACTTAATGGAATATTCTCAGAAAAATTCTATTCCTCTTCTAGCTAGAGGCGGTGGAAGTTCTCAATGCGGTCAAACTGTAGGTGAAAGTGTGGTTCTCGATTATTCAAAACATCAAAACAAAATATTAGAACTCAATGTAGAAGAAAAATATGTATGGGTCCAGCCAGGTGTTGTTTTGGATCATTTAAATTCATTTCTAAGACCGTATGGTCTTTGGTTTCCTGTAGATGTATCTACAAGTAGTAGAGCAACTATTGGGGGGATGTCAGCAAATAATTCATGTGGATCAAGATCTTTATATTATGGAAATATGGTTCACAACGTACTGGCTATCGAAGCAATTCTAGATGATGGTTCATTACATACTTTCGATCAAATTAATAAAAACTACTTAACAACAACTAATAACCAAGATCGTTTTTATAAAATAATTGATAAATTTTTACATTTAAGACAGAAAGTTAGTAAAGATATTGATGAAAACTGGCCAACTACTCAAAGAAGAGTTGGTGGATATAACATTGATTTAATAAATCCAAATGGGTTTAATTCATCAAATCTACTAGTTGGTTCTGAGGGAACGTTGTCTCTTTTTAATAGAATAAAATTAAAGTTATCTGAGATTCCTAAAAACAAAATTTTAGGCGTCTGTTATTTTGATAACTTTCATCAAGCTATGGAATTAACAAAAGAGATCGTAAAATTAAAACCTACTTGTGTCGAATTAATGGATCAAAACTTATTAAATCTAGCAAAAGAAATTCCAATGTATGCTGGTGGTATTAAGAAATATATAAAAGGTAATCCAGAGGCAGTTTTGATGGTTGAATTTATTGATACAGACCAAAATATTTATGAGAAAAAAATAAAAGACCTAGAATATTTAGTTCTTAATCAAAATAAAAAAAATCAATTTTCTTTTTTTACAGACTTATCAGAACAAAAAGAAGTTTTTGAGATTAGAAAAGCTGGATTAAATATTTTGATGTCGATGAAGGGAGATAAGAAGCCGGTTGCATTTATAGAGGATTGTGCAGTTTCTTTAGATCATTTGGCAGAATACACTGCAAGATTAAATGAAATATTTAAAAAATATAATACAAGTGGAATGTTTTACGCTCATGCATCGGTTGGAACCCTTCACGTAAGACCAGTTTTGAATATGAAATCTGACCAAGATATTAAAAACATGAGATCTATATCTGAGGAAGCTTTTGAAATGGTTAAGAATTATAAAGGTTCTCATTCAGGTGAACACGGAGATGGAATTGTTAGATCAGAATTCCACGAAATGATGTTTGGAAAAAATATCACAAATGCATTCGAAGAAATTAAAGATACATTCGATAATAAGAATTTATTAAATCCAGGTAAAATTGTAAGACCTTTTAAATCAAATGATAGATCGTTGATGAGATATAAATCAGATTATCAAACAGAGAATATAAGTACTCATTATGATTGGTCCAATTGGGGTCAATTTTCAGATGCAATTGAAATGTGTAATAACAACGGCGCATGCAGAAAATTAGATTCAGGAGTGATGTGTCCTTCATACAGAGTAACAAAAGAAGAGAAAGATTTAGTTAGAGGAAGAGCAAATACATTAAGACTCGCACTTTCTAATCAATTACCAAAGGGGTCTTTTGCATCTAAAGAAATGTATGAAACAATGGAGCTTTGTGTGAGCTGTAAAGCTTGTCAAAGAGAATGTCCAATGTCTGTAGATATGGCTAAGATGAAAAGTGAATTTCTCTCTCATTATTACAAAAAATTTAGTATGAGAATTAAAGATAAAATTATCTCTGATATGCCTAGGTTGATTTGGTTGTATAAAATCATAAACCCAATAATTAATAAGATCAAAAATTTTCCAGTTATTTCAAACATTATTAAAAAATTTGGTTTTGCAACTGAAAGGAGCCTGCCTGAGGTCCAAAATCAAAAGGCTTTAAAAGACATATATTACAATCAAGAAATTTCAGAAAATAAAGTAATTTTATTTGCAGATACATTTAATATTAATTTTGAGAATGAAAATTTGGTCTACACAATTAAAGTATTAAATAAATTTGGTTATCAAGCAGTAATCCCAAGTTTTGATAGTGATAAACTTGATAGACCGCTCTGTTGTGGAAGAACTTATATATCATATGGTCAACTAGATAAGGCTGCAGATGAATTGAATAGATTTAATGACTATATTATTAAAAATAATTACTTTGAATTACCCATAGTTGGTATCGAACCGTCTTGTTTGCTTACTTTTAGTGACGAGTATCAATCACTTAAAGGCATAAAAAATAGAGATAAAATAAAAAATAGATTTTATTTATTAGAAGAGTTTGTTTTAGAACAAATTAAAAAAGATAAGAATGTTAAATCAAATAGTTTTAGTCAAAATGTTTTAATTCATGGACATTGTCACCAAAAGTCTCAAGATAGAATGAAAGGACTTAAAGATCTTTTATCTGAGCTAAATATAAATAATAAGATGATAGATTCTAGTTGTTGTGGGATGGCAGGTTCTTTTGGCTATGATAGTAAAACTTATGAAACCTCAAAAAAAATGGCTCATCTATCTTTAATACCTGCAATTAATAGTAGTGATGAAAATGATTTCATAGTAGCAAATGGTACAAGCTGCAGACACCAAATATCTGATTTATCAGAAAAAAAAGGTAAGCACGTTTCAGAATTATTATTTAAGATTTTCGAAACTGTAAATTAAAGAATTATTTTTTTGGTAAAAAAATCATCTATCTCTTCATCTTTATAACCAAAATTTTTCATTATTTCTCTTGTATGCTCACCTAAATCTGGTGCACCTTTGGATTTTTCAGTTTTGCTTTTTGAAAATTTGATTGGCATTCCAACAGCTTTACTTATCCCAGCTTTTTTATTATTTACCTCAATAATCATCTCTCTTGCAATAGTTTGAGGGTCTTTAAACATGTCGGTTATCGAATTTATAGGACCACATGGTAAACCATTTTCATCAAATATTTTTAACCATTCTTGAGAAGGTTTTTTAATAAATTCATTATTAAGTATTTCTACCAGTTCATTTAAATTTTCTTTTCTACTTGAATTAGTTAAAAATTTTTCATTCTCATTAAGATCTTGACGATTGATTGCCTTTAATAACATTAGCCATGTATTCTGATTTGATGCACCAACAGTTATCCATTTATCTTTTGTTTTAAAAGCTTGATAAGGTGCCGTCAAAGGATGAGCTGATCCAAGAGGACCTGGTGATACACCAGTTGCACCAGCAATTGCTGATTGCCAGTAAGTATGAACTATTCCTGCTTCATACAAAGATGTATCAACTTTTTGACCTTCGCCAGTTTTATCTCTATGAATTAAAGCTGCTAAAATACCGCTTGCAGCAAGTAATCCTGCAGTGATGTCTGTAAGTGGCGCTCCTACTTTCATTGGTGGTTTATTATTATCTTCACCAGTAATACTCATTAAACCGCTCATACCTTGTGCTACTAAATCAAAGCCTCCTTTATTTGCATAAGGACCTGTTCTTCCATAACCAGAAATTTCACATAAAATAATTTTAGGATTAATATTAGATATTACATCATAACCAATACCTAATTTTTCCAATGTTCCTTTTCTAAAATTTTCTAAAACTACATCAGAATTTTTAACCATGGTCTTAAAGATCTCAATTCCTTCCTTGTCTTTTAAATTCAAAGCAATGCCTTTTTTATTTCTATTCATCATCAAATAAGCTGCTGACACACCATTTACATCAGGGGGAAGGAAATTTCTTGTGTCATCTCCTCCTGGTGTCTTTTCAATTTTTATAACCTCTGCACCAAGATCAGCCAATAAAAGTCCACATGTTGGCCCAGCCATTATTTGAGCCATCTCTAAAACCCGAACGCCTTTTAATGATGATGACATTTAATATTTATTTATTTTTAAATTTTGGCTTAGTTTTATTCAGGAATGATTGATAACCAATTTTGAAATCCTTAGTATCATAACATTTATAACCTAAGTTATTTATTTTTTCAGTTACTTTACCTTCTTTTAAAATATTTCTAGCAAATTGCTTATGCCATCTAGTAACTTTAGGTGCTCCCTCGCATATCAATTCAGCTGATTTATATGTTTCTTTTTTTACATCCTCATCATTTACAACTCTATTAATTAATCTTTTTTCTAATGCTTCATCTGCACTAAAAACCCTTCCCTCAAATAAAATTTCCATAGCTGTTGAGTAGTTAGTTGCGTTCAAAAGTACTTCTAGTTCTTTTGCAGCCATAGTTAAACCAAGTCTTTTAATTGGAATTCCAAACCTAGAACTTTTCCCACAAATTCTAATGTCACAGCAGGCAGCTATTTCTAAACCACCACCTACACAAATTCCTTCAATCATTGCTATAGTAGGTATTGGACAATTAAAAATTGCACTTAAAGTTCCATGTAAAAATTTACCATAAGATTTTGCTAGTTTCGATGAGGACCTTTCCTTTTTAAATTCACCAATGTCATTTCCAGGTGAAAATGATTTACCGCCTTCACCTCGAATGATGACACATCTTAAATTTTTTTCTTTTGATATCTTTTTAAAAATCTTACCCAATTTAATCCACATAGGTTTTGTCATAGCATTTAACTTTTCGGGTCTATTAATAATTACCTCTGATAAATTATTATTTATTTTATTTAGTTTAATTAAATTACTCATTTAGCTCCTATAAAAATATTCAACTAATGTCATCGGTATAGCCGGGACGTATGTTACTAAAAGCAATAATATCAATAACACACATATAAAAGATATATTAGATCTTGTAACATCCCAAATATCTGCTTTGGCGACAGAGCAAGCTGTAACTAATACACTTGCTACCGGAGGTGTTTGTTGTCCAATTGCTAAATTCAAAGTTACAATTATTCCAAAGTGAACCGGATCAATACCTACTGCATTAACTAATGGCATAACGATTGGCACAGTTAAAATAATTGCTGCTACTGAATGCAGAAAGAAACCAATTATTAATAGAAATACATTCAATATTCCCAAAACAGCATATTTGTTATTTGTAAATTCAATAATTGACCCAGCAACTTTCTGAGGAATTTGTTCAATAGTTAAAAATTCACCTAATAAAACTGAAGCTGCCACTAATAACATTACGGATGCTGTCTGTATTGCTCCCTCGCAAGCTGATTCATATAATCTTTTAAAATCTATCTCCTTGTAAATAAAACCAATTATTAGCGAAGCTACAACTGCCAAGCCAGCTCCTTCTGTTGCAGTTACAACTCCACCAAAAATACCTCCTAAAATTATTACTGGTAAAAGAAATGCTAATGCTGCATCTTTTGCAGTCTTCTTAACATTTGGAATATTAAATGTTTCCTCTACAGGGAAGTTTTTCCTTCTTGCTGTTACATAAGCAGCTAACATCAAAAAAAATCCACCTATTACTCCTGGAACAATTCCAGCTACAAACAATTGAACAACTGAACTTTGTGACATAACCGCATAAACAATCATTGGTATCGATGGTGGAATAATAATTGCTAGAGATGCTGAAGATGAAGTCACTGCAGCAGCAAATGCCCCTGGATATCCTTTTTTCTTCATTGCAGGAATTAAAATAGAACCAAGTGCAGCAACATCAGCAACTGCTGATCCAGAGATTTCAGCAAAAAACATTGAGGTTGCGATATTAATCATACTCAACCCACCTTTAATAAATCCAACAAGAGCAGAAGCAAAGGCTATTAATCTTCGTGAAATACCAGCGCTATTCATAATTGATCCAGCTAAAATAAATAGTGGAATTGCAATCAATGGAAATTTCATTGATCCATCAAACATTACGATTGCAGTATCAATAAGAAAACTTGTGCCTGTTTTCATAACCATTGCAATAATAGTTGTTACTGCAAGGCCAATCGCAATGGGTACATTTATAGACAACAAGAGTAGCAAGACCATAAACATTGTTAGAATTATCATTAAATATCTCCTGTTTGCTCGTCACCCGTATTTTGTAGAACTAAATTTCTATAATCTTCTGGAATTCTTAAGGTTTCAGATAAAATAAAAAGACATGATGCAATCGGAATAACAGATTGCACAAATGGTTGGGGAACCCATTCCAATGTTACTAATGTTTCACCTGTAATTAAAGTTAAAACTAAATACCCGTAATATGCTAAAAGTATTAAAAAGCCATAAACAACAAGTTTAGAAACTACAAAGAAAATCTTTCTTAGAGGTAGTGGAAAAGCTTTAAATATACTTGGGACACTTATATGTGACCCTTTTAATGCAGCATATGCTGAACCATAATATGTTATCCACGCAAGCTGGACTGCAGCAACTTCATCATACCAAACTAAAGCGCTCCCTGCAAAACGAAAGGTAACTCCAAGTAAAACTGTTACTGCTAATGCTACCATCATTATAAACAGTATTAGTTTTAATATTTTTTCGTACGAATTTATAAAATTTTGTAATTTCATATAATACTCAGGCCCTCTGAATGAGGGCCTGATTAGAATAATAAACTATATTATTTTGCTAAAGATGATACTTTTTTAACTAAAGCACCACCAGTAGGAACTTCTGATCCAAACTGATCGTAAATCCCTTTACTAGCTGCAATAAAAGCACCTTTGTCCGCTTCATTAACTTGGACACCAGCATCTTTAATTACTTTTAATAAAGATTTTTCAAGTTTAGCAGCTTCTTTGTAGACAAATTTTTGAGTGTCTTTAGCAGCCTTTTCTAAAATATCTTGAACATCTGCAGGAAGTTTATTCCAGTGATCCTTATGAACAGTTACATAAGCAGGAGTATAAACGTGACCTGTGATTGATAAATATTTTTGAACTTCTTGAAATTTAGCACTAGCTATTTGAGCATATGGGTTTTCTTGTCCATCCATTGTACCTGTTTTCAAAGCAGTGAATACTTCAGAAAAAGACATTGGAGTTGGGTTTGCACCATATGATTGGAACATTTTAACTCTCCATTTTGATTTAGGAGTTCTTAACTTAATTCCTTTTAAATCATTTGGAGTGTTAATTGGTCTAGTATTATTTGTTATATGTCTAAACCCGTTTTCCCATACAGCAATAACTTTGTAACCTGTTTTATCTTCAAGATTTTTAAACATTCCTGGTAAAACATTTTTTTCAACTTCAGCCATGTGCTTTCTGTCTTTAATAATAAAAGGCATATCAAAAACACCAAACTCATCATGAATTGAAGCCATTACTGATGAAGGTAACCACATATTAACTGTACCTAATTTTAGTTTTTGCATTCCTTGTTTGTCTTTTCCAAGTTGCGATGAACCAAAAACAGTTACTTTACCTTTGTTTCCTAATCTTTTATTTGCAAGTTTAGCAAATTCGTCAACAGAAGCAGAAAATAAAGACCCTGGTTTACCTACGTGTCCAAATTTTACTTCTACTGAATTTGCAGCAAAACTTAAAAATAAAGATGAGAACAATACAACGATTATTTTACTTAATTTATTCATATTATTTCCCTCTAGTTATTATTTATTTAAAATAGGTTACCTAAAATATGAAAATAGTTCTAGTGAATAAATTAGCTTAGTTTAAAGAGGGTAATTATAGAAAAATTAAAGGAAATCTGTGTTTATTGAATGCTAGCTTGAGATTTGTCATCCTTTTTAGACATATCAACCTCAACCCATTCTGTCTTCTTAAGTTCTTTAGTTAGAGCAATTTTTAAAACTTCATCAGCAAACTCAACTGGAGTAATTTTAATCTCATCAATAATCTTTTTTGGCATATCTACTAGGTCTTTTTCATTTTCTCTTGGGATTAAAACCTCTTTAATACCAGCTCTATGAGCTGCTAATAGCTTTTCTTTTAACCCACCAATAGGTAATACTTGACCAGTCAATGTTACTTCACCTGTCATAGCCACATCTCTTTTTACCGGAATGTTTGTAATTGATGAAACTATTGATGTAACCATTCCTATTCCTGCAGAAGGTCCATCTTTTGGAGTTGCTCCCTCAGGTACATGAATATGAAAATCTTTTTTCTCGAATAATGGAGGAATTATTCCATATTCTAAACATTTTGATCTAACAAATGATTTTGCAGCTTTAACTGACTCTTGCATAACATCCCCAAGCTTACCGGTAATTTGCATACGACCTTTACCTGGCATTGTTACTGTCTCTATCTTTAAAATTTCTCCACCATACTCTGTCCATGCTAAGCCAGTTACAATACCAACTCTATTTTCAGACTCTAGCTCACCTGACTTAAACTTTGGAACTCCTAGAAAGTCTGGTAAGTTTTTTGAGTCAATATTGACTTCTTTTTCTTCTCCAGCCACAACTTTTTTAACCACTTTTCTAGCTATTTTAGAGATTTCTCTCTCAAGATTTCTTACTCCGGACTCTTTTGTGTAGCTTCTAATAACTTCTTTTATAATATCGTTACCCAAATTCATTTCTTTTTCTTTAACGCCGTTATCTTTTATTTGTTTTGGAAGAAGATATTTGTTTGCAATATTTATTTTTTCATCTTCGGTGTAGCCTGCTAATCTAATAACTTCCATTCTATCTAATAATGGAGGTAAAATATTTAATGTGTTAGCTGTTGTTACAAACATTACATCAGATAAATCGTAATCAACTTCAAGATAATGATCATTAAATGTTGTATTTTGTTCTGGGTCTAAAGCCTCTAATAAAGCTGAAGAAGGATCTCCTCTATAGTCATTTCCAACTTTATCTATTTCATCTAAAAGTATAAGTGGATTTTTAGTTCCAGCTTTTTTCATCATTTGAATAATTTTACCAGGTAAAGAACCAATATAAGTTCTTCTGTGACCTCTAATTTCAGCTTCATCTCTCATTCCACCAACAGACATTCTTACAAATTCTCTATTTGTTGCTTTAGCAATTGACTTTCCTAAAGATGTTTTTCCAACGCCAGGCGGTCCTACTAAGCATAAAATAGGGCCTTTAATTTTATCCATTCTTTTTTGGACTGCTAAAAATTCAATAATTCTCTCTTTAACTTTTTCTAAACCAAAATGATCTTTATCTAAAACTTCAAGTGCTTTTTTTAAATCTATAACAACATCACTTTTTTTATGCCAAGGAAGATCTATCATCCAATCTAAGTAATTTCTTACTACAGTAGCTTCAGCTGACATCGGGCTCATATTTTTTAATTTTTTTAATTCTTGAAGACACTTTTTCTCAATATCTTTTGGCATTTTAGATTTAAGAATTGCCTTATTTAAACTTGTATTTTCATCTTTGCCATCTTCAATTTCACCTAACTCTTTTTGGATAGCTTTCAATTGCTCATTTAAGTAATACTCCCTTTGAGTTTTTTCCATTTGAGTTTTCACTCTTCCTCTAATTCTTTTTTCTACTCCAATAATACTTGTCTCGTTTTCCATTATTTTTATGATTGCATTTAATCTCTTCTTCACATCAATAGTCTCAAAGATTTGTTGTTTTTCTGAAATTGTTGCTGTGATGTGCGAAGCGATATTGTCAGCAATCTGTGATGGATCCTTAAGTTTTTTTATTGTGTTAATAGTTTCACTAGATACTTTTTTATTTATTGATGATAACTTTTCCATTCTTCTAACTGCTGTTACAGCAAGCGGAAATAGATCCTCGTTTTCGTCTGCTATATCAATATGAGGAGTATAATCACAGTTAATAAACTTATCGTTATCTTTAAAATCAATTATTTTGACTCTTCTTACACCTTCAACCAATACTTTTACAGTTCCATCTGGAAGTTTCAAAAGTTGAAGAATACTTCCTTCACATCCATACATAAATATATCTGTTTTTTTTGGGTCATCAATTTCAGAATTTTTTTGAGTAACGAGGATAATTTTTTTTTCTTTTTTCATTACCTCATTTAATGCAGAGATTGATTTATCTCTTCCAACAAACAAAGGGATCACCATGCTTGGAAAAACTACTATATCTCTTAAAGGTAAGAGTGGTAATGAACTTTTGACTTCCATGAGAATAATATGGATATAAAAATTATTTTTGCAATACCTTTTTACAAGTTATTAGGGCTATTAAGCCGCTGTTGTCTTAGTAGTTTTTGACTTTGTATCTTTTTTTGAATGGACTATTATCGGCTGAGTTTGTCCTTTAACTGAAGTTGCGTCAACAATTACCTCTTCAATATTATCCTGACTCGGCAGATCATACATAGTTTTTAAAAGAATATTTTCTAAAATAGATCTTAAACCTCTTGCTCCAGTTTTTTTTCTAATTGCTTTTAGCGCAATTTCTTTTAATGCGTTTTCTTTAAAGACTAATTTAGCACCGTCTAGTTTAAATAATTCTTGATATTGTTTAGTTAAAGAGTTTTTTGGTTCTTGAAGTATTTTGATCAAAGATTTCTCATCTAAATCCTCTAGAGTTGCTATCATTGGTAATCTTCCAATGAATTCTGGAATCAAACCATATTTTAACAAATCTTCTGGCTCTAAATTTTTCATCCACTCACCAGTCTTTTTATCTTGTGTATTTTTTACATCCGCTCCAAAACCAATTGAAGTTCCTTTATCTCTTTGAGAAATAATCTTATCAAGCCCTGCAAAAGCTCCTCCACAAATAAATAATATATTCGTTGTATCAACTTGCAAAAATTCTTGTTGAGGATGTTTTCTACCACCTTGTGGAGGTACACTTGCGACTGTTCCCTCCATTATTTTTAATAAAGCTTGTTGTACTCCCTCACCTGAAACATCTCGCGTGATTGATGGATTTTCAGATTTTCTGCTTATTTTATCAACCTCATCAATGTAAACTATTCCTCTTTGAGCTTTTTCCACATTATAATCCGCAGCTTGTAATAATTTTAAAATAATATTTTCTACATCTTCTCCTACATAACCAGCTTCTGTTAAAGTTGTTGCATCAGCCATTGTAAATGGAACATCCAAAATTCTTGCAAGAGTTTGGGCTAGTAATGTCTTTCCACAACCAGTTGGACCAACTAAAAGAATATTTGACTTTGCAAGTTCTACATTTTTACTTGTTTTGTTTTCGTAGTTTAATCTTTTGTAATGATTATGAACCGCTACTGATAGAACTTTTTTTGCGTGAGTTTGACCAATTACATAGTCATCCAAAACTGAGCAAATTTCTTTAGGAGAAGGAAGGCCATCTTGATGTTTTACAAACGTATCTTTGCTTTCCTCTTTTATAATATCCATACAAAGCTCAACACATTCATCACAAATGAAAACAGTTGGGCCTGCAATTAATTTTCTAACTTCGTGTTGGCTTTTGCCACAGAAAGAGCAATAAAGAATATTCTTATTATTTGTGTTCATAAAATTTTAATCGAATCAATATCAATACTTTATTATAAATAACTCCCAATAATCAAGTTTTGGATTGTATAATCTATATGTAGTGTTCTAAGATCTTTTTTCTACCACAGAGTCTATTAGACCGAAAGATTTGGCTGTATCCGCAGTCATAAAATTATCTCTTTCCAATGCGGATTTAATTTCATCCACAGATTTACCAGTGTGTTTTGAGTAAATTTCGTTCAATCTTTTTTTTAAAGACAAAACTTCGTTTGCATGAATTTCAATATCGGTAGCTTGTCCTTGAAAGCCAGCAGATGGTTGGTGAACCATAATTCTTGAATTTGGTAGTGAGAATCTTTTTCCTTTTGTTCCTGCAGATAATAAGAAAGATCCCATTGAGGCTGCTTGTCCAATGCATAAAGTTGAAATATCTGGTTTTACATATTGCATGGTATCGTAAATACCCAAGCCTGCAGTAACTAGTCCACCTGGACTATTAATATATAAAAAAATTTCTTTTTTAGGATCTTCTGCCTCTAGAAATAATAATTGAGCTGTAACTAATGAAGCAACATTGTCATTTATTTGACCTGTCAAAAAAATAATTCTTTCTTTTAAAAGTCTTGAATAAATATCGTAAGCTCTTTCACCTTTGTTTGATTGCTCAACAACCATAGGTATTAAACTACTCATATGTTCTGACATTTTATTATTCATAAAGTTGATTCGTATTACTTATACAACTTGAGATTACTTTTTGCTAACTTTTTTTGTTTTTTTTGCAGGAGACTTCGTTTTTGAAGTAGTTTTTTTTACATCTTTTTTTTTAGTCTCAACTGTTTTCTTTGAAGCTTGTTTTTTTTCATCATCTTGATTTTGAGACTGTTTTAATATTTTTTCAGCTTCTTCCTTTGAAACCTCTTTTTTATTAGATTTAGCTTTTTGTTTTACAAGATTTAAAATTTTTTCTTCATAAACCGTTCCTCTTAAGCTAGCAAGGGCTGATTGATTTTTTTGATAAAAATCCATTACCATTTTTTCT
>CACJLZ010000009.1 GCA_902594395.1 uncultured Pelagibacteraceae bacterium | reverse complement strand
CAAAACCATTGGGTAATATATTTTTAATTATCTCTGCTTTAGCTAAAGCAATTTGTTTGATATTTTTGAAATTTTTTGCATGTGCATAATTTATGTTAGTTATCAAGCCAACATTCGGTTTTACAACATTCGTTAAATTATCTATTTCTCCCTTTTTATCCATACCAACCTCTAAAACTCCAAATTCATCATTATGTTTTAAATTAAGTAAACTTAATGGAACTCCAAATTTATTGTTATATGATTTTGGAGAAATACTAACACTAGAAATCTTTCCTAACACATTACCCAATAATTCTTTGAGAGTAGTTTTTCCACAACTTCCTGTAATAGCTATAATATTTGTATCGATATTTTGTCTAAATATTTTTGAAATTTCAGTCATAAATTTTAATGTATTTCTTACTTTTATCTGACGTTTGCTATCGAATTTATTCTGAACTTTATTTACTACAACTAATGATGCTTTATTTTTAAATGCCTCTCCAATATATTTATTTCCATCATTTTTTTTTCCTTTAATAGCAAAAAAGATATCATTCTTATTTACCTCTTTGGAGTTAATTCTTGCTTTATCTGCTTTTACTAAAGGAAACTTATTTTTGATTTTCGATACTTCTTTAATAATATTTATCTTTAAGTTTTTTGATAAGTTTGTATTCTTTAGTTTTATAGAGTCTAAAATAATTTTTTTGTCTGAAAAATAAATTTTCTTTTTACCAAAATCTTGTGTTTTCTCATGACCTTTTCCAGCAACCAACAAAATATCACCTGTATTTAAATTTTTGATAGCCTGAGAAATAGCTTTTTTTCTATCAGGAATTTCTTTTATTGAAGTGTCTTGAATACCCTTTTTAATATCATCTCTTATTTTTCTTGGATCTTCAAATCTAGGATTATCATCTGTTAAATAAATTTCATTAGAATAATCACATGCAATTTTTCCCATTTTAAATCTTTTATTTTGATCTCTATTTCCACCACAACCAAAGAGTAAAATTATTTTTTTATTTGGAAATTGCTCTTTAAGGTTTGAAAGACATATTCTAAGTGCATCTGGTGTATGTGCATAATCAAGTATTACTTTAGACCTATTTTTGATTTTACCTATTTTTTCAAATCTTCCGTCTATCGGCTTAAGTTGTGATAAAACATTTAGAATTTTGATTAGACTTATATTACTATTTTTTGCTGCAATAACCGCCATTAAAATATTTTTTAATTGAATTTTTCCAATAAGATTTAAATTTATTTCTTTTGTTAGATTATAGTATCTTATTTTTAATATTTGTTTCTCACCTCTATAACTATGAGATAAAATTTGAAATTGATTTTTACTATTATTTAAAACCTGCAATTTAAATTTTCTAGAAATTGCGATTTTTTTTATTTTTTTAAATTCCGGTATTGTTTGATCTGTTATTACATTTCCTTTCTTTCCTATCAAATTTTCAAAAAGGTACAGTTTTGCTTTAAAATATTCTTTAAAATTTTTATGATAATCTAGGTGATCTTGAGATAAATTTGTGAAAATACCAGATGAAAACTTTAGACCATCCAACCTATGTTGAGTTAGACCATGACTAGATGCTTCCATAATTACATTATTAATTTTTTGAGATTTTAATTTAGATAATATTTGTCCCATTCGAATTGGGTCTATTGTAGTGTTTGGTAAATTGAATCTAATATTTTTTGATCTTACACCTAATGTTCCGATTGAGGCGACTTTTATTTTATTAAGTTTTAACAATTGAAAATAAAAATCTGAAACAGATGATTTTCCATTTGTTCCAGTTACAGCAATTAAATTATTTGGTTTATTCTTATAAATTTTAAAAGCGATTTCTGCTAAAAGTTTTCTTATATTTTTAGTATGAATAAATAAAATATCCTTTTGAAGATTTGTAATTCTTTTCTCGCTTATAATAATTTTAGAGCCTTTTTTTATTGCAATAGAAATGAATTTATTTCCATCAAAATTATTTCCTTTTATAGCAAAAAAAATATTATCTTTTTTAATATCTTTTGAATTGAATGAAATCCCTGAGAAAAAAAATTTTTTTTTACTATTATCTATATTGGTAAAATAATTGCCTAATAACATTGTTAATTAATTTGCGCGTATTTTGTGGCTAAAATAGGCCCAATCTTTTCTATAATTTGACCAACAACTTCAACCGAAGTCCAACCCGCAGTATTAAAAGGAGTTCCTTTGTATTTTATTCCTGATCCATCTCTATAATTATAAACGTATTCACTATTTGTTTTAGGCTCATCCAACATTACTACCAAACTATACTTGGGATTTGAGGCTGGAAATACTGATGCAAAAGTATTAATTTTTTTTCGGGAATATCCACCCTCTAAAGTTTTTTCTGCGGTACCAGTTTTCCCTGCAACTTCATAACCTTCTACGTTAGCTAGAGTTGCTGTACCTTCTTTTGTAGTTACAATTTTTCTTAATATTGAAACAAGATTTGATGAAACATTTTCTTCTAAGACTCTATCCCCTTTAAAATATTTTTCTTTTTTTATAAGAGTTGGATTGATCCTAAAACCACCGTTAGCAATAGTAGAGTAAGCGCTAGTTAATTGTAAAATTGTAGTAGTTATTCCATGTCCATATGAAGTTGTTGCAAGCTTACATTTTCCCCAATTAAAAGATATTGGCTTGCCAATTTCCTCAATATCAAATTGTATTGAGTTAATTAACTCGAGATCATTTAAAAATTTTTTATATTTTTCTATCCCGATTGCTTGGCCGATTCTTACTGAACCTATGTTACCTGAGCGGATTAGTATTTCTTCAGCAGTTAAGTTAGAGGGAATTTTTTTATCGTATTCACTTATTTTATTTTTTCCACAAGTAATACTTTTTTCTAAATTTTTAAACTTAGTATTTGGCTCTATTATTTTTTCATTTAGAGCTGCTGCTAAGGTAAAAGTTTTAAAGACAGAGCCTAATTCATAAACACCTTTAGTTGCTCTATTAATAAAATTCACATCAGTGATATTTTGTCTTTGATTTGGGTCAAAATCAGGCAGTGAAATAATCGATAATATCTCACCGTTATTAATATCCATTAAAATTGAGGCACTGCCCTTAGTTTTAAATATTTTATTAAACCTTAGTAACTCCTCTCTAATTAAATACTGAATATCCTTGTCGACAGTAAGCTTAATAGATTTATTGTTTTTTTTTAAAATTGAGTCTAAGGATTTCTCTAGCCCAGAAATTCCTAGGTTATCATCATCAATTTGTCCAATTATATGACTAAATAAATTTTTTTGAGGATAAATTCTTGTAAGATTTTCATGTGGCTTTATTGATTTATCACCTAACATCATAATCTTCTCATAATTCTCCTGTGAAATTCTTTTTTCGAACCAAAAAAATTTATTTTTTGAAAGCTTAGAATTAATTAATTCAAAATCTTTATCAGGAAAAATATATTTTAGATTAAGTAATAATTTTTTTTTATCTATCGCTTCAATTGGATTTATTCCAATATCAATAGAATTTACTGTTTTAGCTAAAAAATGATTATTTCGGTCTAAGATATTTGCTCTCTGGATTTTATTAAAAGATCCGTAATTCTTTGAAATATTAGATTTTAAATCTCTAGATCCAAGATGAGTAAGATGAATGCAATAAATTATTGAAATAAGAAAAAAAACAAAAAAAATGAATGCAACTCTATTAAATCTAATATCAAAGTTTTTTTTATTCTTTTTAAATTCAAATTCTTCTTTATTTTCCTGAAGGATAAATTTCATATTTTCATTTTTCGTTATCTGTAATTTTGACATCGTTTGTAAGGATTTTGTTTCCTGCAAAGTTGATAATTTCTATTTCTTTTATACTTTTTTGGGTCAATTTATTTTCAAAATAAAGATTTTGATAATTTATTAGTTTTTCTGCAGAGCTTAAATAATCGAATTCAAGTTTTTCATTATCTAATTCTAAATTTAAATCTGATATATTCTCTTTTAAACTGAACAATTCTTCATCAATTTTCTTCGTAGAATTTTTTATAAAAGTAGTAATTACAATAAGTGAAAAAATTAAACTAATAGTTAGAATTTTTTTCATAATTCAAGTCCAAGATTTTCAATTTCTATTAGATCTTTAAATTTATCTAAAATATCAGTTTTAAAATCGTAAAAATTTTCCTTTTTTATTAAGCACCTTAATTTTGCGGACCTAGAGGGAGGGTTTTCTTTTAGTTCTCGATTTGATGGCACTATTGGTTTTTTTTGATGTAATTTAAATAAGATTTCTTTGTGTATTTCTTCAGGTTGATATCTGGATACACTTTTATGTTCTGAGAGACTTCTAAAGAAATATTTTACAATTTTATCCTCTAAAGAATGAAAAGTCACAACAACCAAAAGTCCATCTTTTTTTAAAATTTTAGCTGCATGGATCATTCCATAAATTAACTCACTAATTTCTTTGTTAACAAAAATTCTCAATGCCTGAAAAACTTTAGTTGCAGAATGGGTTTTTTTACTAATTCCTTTTTTTGACTTTTTAATAATTCTTACTAACTGAGGAGTGTCTATTTCTTTCAACAATCTTTCTTTAAGAATATTTTTAACGATTAATTTTGCATCCCTTTCATCACCAAAAGATTTGAAAATTTTTACAAGGCTTTTTCCATCTAATTTATTTACTGTTTCTTTTGCTGAGAATTCATTTAAACCCATCCTCATATCTAATGATCCACTAGAATTAAAAGACAATCCTTTCTCTAGATTTTTAATTTGTGTGAATGAATAACCTAAATCAAATAATATACCCCTGATATTTTCATTTTTGAGTTTTAAATTTCCTAATTTACTAAAATTTAAATTCTTAAAGATAAATCGGTCTGGATATTCACTTTCAATTTCTTTTGCGATTTTTAAACTTTCTGAGTCTCTGTCGATACCAATTACTTTATTTTCTTTATTTTTTAGAATTTCTCGAGTGTATCCACCTTGACCAAAAGTACAGTCAATAAATGTGCCACCATATTGAGGGGAAATAATGCTAATAATTTCTTTTAGCAGTACTGGATAATGTCTCGTTTTATCCTGTACTATGGTGGCTTCCATTTATTTTTACGAAGAACATTAATTTTTTTGTCTTCTTAAAAATGCTGGTATCTCTAAATCGTCCTCTTTTTCCTCATTTTCTTGGGACAAGAGATTTTCTGTTGAAGACGTCTCGTTTTCAGAGCTAAATAAGTCTGGTGCATCATTATCTACTCCAAACTCTTTTAGATCATTTTTTATCTCATCTACATTAGTTGACTCACCTATGGCCTCTTGAGTAAAAGAACTTTCTTCATCCTCATTGGTGTTTTCAACTAAGTTTTCAACTTGTTGATTTTTTAATAATTCCTCATGGTATTGATCATTAATTTGATTAATATTATCATTCGCAACAGTTTCACTAATATTTTCAGTTGATATCTCATTCTCTAATTTCAATGCATTAGCACCACTTGATATTGGCGTGCTAGTTGAAAAATTAAAAGAAGTATTAGATCCTAGATTTGAAAAATCAGAATATCCAGGATTTCTATTTTGGATTCTATGAACCATATTAATTACTGATTTTGTTTCGGGTTGTTGTCCATCTAAAGCCGTTGCAACAATTGATACTCTAATTTTACCCTCAAGAGATGGGTCAGTTATTGCACCTATAATTACCTCTGCATCAGCCTCAACTTCAGATCTTATTTTGTTAACCACCTCGTCAACTTCAAATAACTTAAGGTCTTTACCGCCTGTAATATTGACAAGTAATCCTTTTGCACCTTTAAGAGTATAGTCATCAATTAAAGGATTGCTGATTGCCATCTCGGTAGCTTTCATAGATCTACCCTCGCCTTCAGCCTCTCCTGTTCCCATCATAGCTTTACCCATGGATGCCATAACCGTTTCAACATCTGCAAAATCTAAATTAATGATCCCAGGTCTTACCATTAGGTCGGTCACACTTTGAACCCCATGCATTAAAACATTATTTGATAAATTGAACGACTCCTCAAATGTAGTTTGCTCATTTGCTATTTTGAATAAATTTTGGTTGGGAATTACAATAATAGTGTCCACATGTTTTCTTAATTCTTCAAGACCGATCTGAGCTCTTCTCATTCTTGATGGGCCTTCATATAAAAATGGTAATGTCACTACTCCGACAGTTAAAATATTTAATTCTTTTGCAGCTCTTGCAATTACATGAGCAGCACCAGTTCCTGTTCCACCACCCATTCCAGCGGCTATAAAAACCATATTTGCACCTTGTAAAACATTAACGATATCATTTAAAGATTCATCGGCTGCAGCTTGACCTATGTCAATTTTGGCGCCTGCACCAAGACCTTTGGTTAAATTTAAACCAATTTGAATTTTTGATTTTGCTTTGCTATGTTTTAAATCTTGAGCGTCAGTATTGACAGCAATGAATTCAACACCTTGCATTCCATTTTCAATCATTTCATTAATTGCATTTCCACCTGCACCACCTACTCCCATTACCAAAAGTCTTGGTTGTAACTCTTTAATCTCAGGAGTTTTAAAGTTTATTGTCATTTTGTTATCCCCCTCTTTTTATTTATTTAATTGATTCTCCCATTTAAGACTTGCACGATTTAAATTTGCTTTTTTTCTTGCATTGACCTTAAATTTTTCAAAAATTGTTGGTTCCCATATCTGAAAAGTCTTACCTTGACCAACAAACACCATGCTATTTTTAATTTTTGCATGTTTTAATAATTTTGGTGTAAGTGAAATTCTCCCCTCAGGATCAAATTGTAAATTTGCACTTTCTGATAATATTGAAGTAGCAAAAAAATCCCTTTTTTCCTCAAATGGATTCAAAGCGTCTATTGAATTAGAAATTTTTTCAACTCTGTCTTGAGGCCACGCCTCGATTGATTGATTGTTAAATGATGGATAACAAATCACCCCATTGTAACCTAAATTAGATAAGTAAGATCTAAAACTCGCTGGCACTGATACCCTTCCTTTTTTGTCCAATTTGTTTTCGTAGGTTGATAAAAACATAAACCATAAATTCCTTTATTCCCTTTTTATGGGAATATATGGGATATTATGGGTTTTTAAGCTAGGTGTCAATACATACAATTTATGGTTTAAATGATCAAATTTGAATAATTTAATTCATAAGTTGTTGATAGTTAAAATTAAGAGAAGTTTGCCAGATAAACTATAAGCCGGGTTCTGTCATTTAAACCTATCATTTCTCTAGGTTTGAAATCACTTCCAAACTCAAGCGACTAACCCAGGTGACTAGCCAAGGATGGCTTTTAGTTTTTCAACAGTGTCACCTCTACTTAGTCTTGCTCCCAGTGGGGTTTTCCAGCGTTCATTGTTACCAATAGAACCGGTGTGCTCTTACCACACCTTTTCACCCTTGCCATGTTATGGCGGTTTATTTTCTGTGGCACTATCCCTAGGGTTGCCCCCGCCAGGTATTACCTGGCACTGTATCCTTGCGGAGCCCGGACTTTCCTCTTTAATTGCTTAAAGCGATAAGTCATTCATCTGGCACTCACAATCTATAATTAAATTGATTTTTTTCAACAATAATTGTTAAGATTTTAGTAAATCTTTGCTTATCAATAAGCATTCTTGGTCAGAAATTCCATTTATTAAGTTTTGCCTGAAATGTCGCTGAAAAGCCTTAATAATATTTCTTCTTTTTACATTATTGTTTTGTTGTGAAATTTTAAAATAACCAATTTTACTCAAATTCGTCATAAAATTACTTTCTTCAATCAAATTTAATGAGATTAATCTTTTTTGTTTGAGTTTGTTTTCATTTAAGTTGTGCCATTGGGACAATTTAGATTTTGCTAAGTCTTTCCACGGAAACTTTTCTCCGGGATCTTTTTTACGATCTGGAGCAATATCGGAATGCCCCAAAACATTTTTTGATTTAATTCTGTATTCATTTCTTAAATATTTTAACAATTTTTTGGTTGAGAAAATTTGTTTTTGTGAAAAATTTTCATATTTGTTATCATGACCAGAATTTTGTATTTCAATACCTATTGAATACTTATTAAGTGATTTTAAACCTTTCCAGCTAGACTTGCCTGCATGCCAGGCTTCATAAAGTGGGGGTACAAGATTTAAAATTGAACCGTTTTTTTTTATAAAGAAATGTGCACTTACTTTTGCTTTAATATTGCAAAGTCTTTTCAATGCCGATAATTCATATTTCATGCCGGTGTAGTGAATAATAATAAATTTTATATTTTTTTTAGATCTTTTGATTGCATTAAAGTTGGGTGAATAATTTGTTAATATTTTAGGCCACATTTAAGCTATAAAAATGATTTATTCTTATTTTAATTTATTTAACATTGTATTATACAGATCATTAGATGATGAAGAAAATTATAGTAATTTTAATTACAACTTTTACGTTAGTTGCAAATGTATATGCTGGTTCTGATGGTGAGATTATTTTAAAAAAAAATGAACCCTCAGAAATTAAGGATTGTTCTGAAACGTTCAACAAAGCATCATTTGCTCTTAATCAGGGGTTGGATAAAATTATTTTTAAACCAGTCTCGAGTGTATATAGAGTATTGCCATCACCTGTTAAAACTGGTGTAAGCAACTCGCTAAATAATTTATCGAATGTAGTAACTATACCAAATAATATTCTTCAAGGTGAATTTGCTATGGCTGGTGTTAATACTGGGAGATTTTTAATTAACACTACAGTTGGTATTCTGGGTTTGATTGATGTTGCAACATATTTAGGATTTACTGAATATGTTAAAGAAGATTATGGACAAAGTTTAGCTTCTCATGGTGTTGGTCCTGGATGTTATTTGGTACTTCCTGTTTTGGGACCAAGCACTGCTAGAGATACAATAGCGTCTTTGACAAACTTTATCGGTGGAGATGCTTGGTATAATGTGACAGTGAAAAATGACACTCACTATTTTAGAGATATTGATTACTATGCATCAAGGGTAACTGCTGGGGTAGATTTTAGAGCGAAAAATTTCGACTCAATAGAAAATTTAGAAAAAAATTCATTAGACTTTTATGCATCTGTAAAAAGTCTTTACTTGCAGGATAGACAGCAAAGAATCTTGAACAGTACGAAAATTATTGAAACTCAAGACGATAGTGATTGGGAAGAAATAGAGACACAATAATTTCATTCATAAATAATGAGACTGAAATTTTTAACATTTTTAATTATTTTCTTTTCAATTTCATCAGTTTCTCTCTCAATTGAACCAGATATTTTTGTCCAGTCTACTGTTAATAGAGCTTCAAAATTACTAAGTGAAAATATTTCTAAAGATGAAAAAATAGAAAAATTGAAATTAATTGCTAAGGAGACAGTTGATATAAGAGGTATTGGTTTTTATACGCTTGGTTCAAAGAGAAAGAGTTTAAATGAAGAGGAAAAAAAAAGATATGCTAAATTATTCGAGGTATATTTTTTAAAAAGTTTCTCTAGCAGATTAGCAGAGTACACAAATCCAGAAATTGACGTATTTAACAAAGAAAAACTTAATGACAATTACACTATTGTAAATAGTTTACTAAAAGCCACCAATGAAAGGCCTGAAATAAACATAGATTGGAGAATTTTTACAAAAGATCCTAATAACCCTCTTATAAGAGATTTAATAATTGAGGGTCTAAGTCTAGCAAGGACTCAAAAAGAAGAATTCGCGTCAGTTTTAAGCTCCAATGATAACAATATTGATGCTTTATTTAAAGTTTTAGAAGAATTTTCCAGTAAATAAATTTTTTGTCTAATATAATTTGGTGGGCCCGCCAGGACTCGAACCTGGGACCAATACATTATGAGTGTACTGCTCTAACCAACTGAGCTACAGGCCCAAAAACATTAATGATGTTTACAATGTTTTTCTTTACCACGCAAGTCGAGATATTTTAATATCCATATCATTAGTTTTTCGGTTATATATAAATTTATGAATCAAAGTATAAGAAAACTTCAGATATTTAAATTATTTCAAAAGTCAAAAAAATTTTCAATTAAATGGAGTAGCTATTTTCAAGTTTATGAAAAAATATTTTCAAAATATAAAAATAAGAAAATTAAATTTGTAGAAATAGGTGTTGCTAATGGTGGATCGTTATTTATGTGGCAGAAATTCTTTGGCAAAAAGGCAAAAATAATTGGTATAGATTTAAATCCAAATGCAAAAAAGTTAGAAAAATATGGATTTAAGATTTATATAGGTAGTCAGAGTGATAAATATTTTTGGGAAAATTTTTATAAAAAAGAGGGAAAAATTGATCTCATTTTAGATGATGGTGGCCACAAAAACTTACAACAAATCAGCACTGTACATTACTCTTTACCATATATAAAGGACGGTGGGAAAATAGTTGTTGAAGACACGTGTGTAAGTTATGTAAAAAAAGAATTTTATAATCCCTCAAAGTATTCATTTATAAATTATGCCAAAAATATTATTGATATTATCCATAGAAGATCACCATTGTTAAATAAGAACCTAAATTTTTATGCCAAAAAAATATTTTTTGTGGAATTTTTTGAATCGATTGTAGTATTTTCTGTTGATAGTAAAAAATGTTTTTCAAATAAAGAGGTCAAAAACAATGCTAAAAATGAATGGGCAATTGATTATAGACATAATGAATACTTTAGAGAATTAAAAAGTAAACTTGGTAAAGAATATCGTTTTCTTAGCAAAAAAAATTTTTTTAGAAAAGTCATTAGAAAATTATTTTACAGGAATTTTTTGTTTAATTTGCTTGATAATATTAAGATAAAAAAAATTTTTAAGGAAATTCATAAATAAATTTTAATGGTGGGCCGTGTTGGTTACGCTCCAACTACCCCTGCAATGTCAATGCAGTACTCTACTATTGAGCTAACGGCCCAAATTAACTCTCCAGAAAACTCTTTAATTGTTTAGATCTACTTGGGTGTTTTAATTTTCTTAAAGCTTTAGCTTCAATTTGTCGAATTCTTTCTCTAGTAACTGAAAATTGAAGACCAACCTCCTCTAGTGTATGGTCTGTATTCATTCCAACACCAAACCGCATTCTCAAAACTCTTTCCTCCCTTGGAGTTAAAGTAGATAATATCTTTGTGGTCGCTTCTCCTAAATTTGATTTTATAGCCTGTTCTAATGGTGCTAATGCTTTTGTGTCCTCAATAAAATCGCCCAAACTGCTGTCTTCCTCATCACCAACTGGCTTTTCTAGAGAAACTGGCTCTTTTGAAATTTTTAATACTTTTCTAACTTTATCAAGTGGCATTCTTAATTTTTTTGCTAGTTCCTCTGGGGTAGCTTCTCTTCCAAACTCACTCAATATAAGTCTCTGTGTTCTAACGATCTTGTTTATAGTTTCAATCATATGAACTGGTATACGAATTGTCCTTGCTTGATCAGCAATAGATCTTGTTATTGCTTGTCTTATCCACCATGTAGCGTATGTTGAAAATTTATATCCTCTTCTATATTCAAACTTGTCTACGGCTTTCATTAATCCAATATTTCCTTCTTGAATCAGATCTAAAAATTGAAGACCTCTGTTAGTATATTTTTTTGCGATTGAAATAACTAATCTAAGATTTGCTTCTACCATCTCTTTTTTCGCAATTCTTGACTCCTTTTCACCTTTTTGAACTCTACTTACCAATTTTTTAAAATCAGTTACAGACATTCCTAATTTATGACTAATCTCAATTAATCTCTCTCTTATATTTTTAAACTCATCTTTATTTTTGCTAAAGAATTGCTTCCATAAAGAATTAGTGTCTAAGAATTTTTTTAAATTGGGATTTATTTCATTTCCAATATAAAATTTAATAAATTCATTTCTTGGTATTTTTTGATCCATAGCTAACCTCAAAAGATTACCCTCTAAGGATATTATCTTTTTATTTTCTACATAGTGTTTTTGTACTAGCTCCTCTAATACTGACGGTGATAATTGAAGAGATTTTATACTTTCTAAAATACCATTTACTATTTTCTCATATCCCTTTTCTTTAGCTGATGAAAAAGTTTCTGAATTTAGAACACAGTCGAGCTTTTCTCTCTGATACTTAATTAATTTACGATATTCTTTAGTAAGTAGATGAACTGTTTTTAAAACTTTTGGTTTTATTTCTGACTCCATAGCTGCAAGAGTTGGGTTAAAATCATCATCACTATCGTCACTAGAATTATCTTCTTTTTCGTCTTCTCCAGCATTCTTTTGTTTTGCGCTTGGGCCTGTATTTTCATCTTCCATGTAATTTGTATCAATATCAATTATTTCTCTTACAAGGATTTCATCTTTCTGTAATTTTTCGTCCCAATCAAAAAATTGTTGAGCAGTTATTGGGCTTTGAGAAAGAGCAATTAACATTACATCTTTTCCAGCTTCTATTCTTTTGGCGATTGCTATCTCACCCTCTCTTGAAAGCAATTCAACACCACCCATTTCTCTTAAATACATCCTTATTGGATCATCACTTTTCTCTATTGTTTTGCCTTCTTCCTTAGATGAATTTTCCTTTTTTCTTAAAACTTTAAAATCTGATTTTTTTTCTACCAGCACAATTCCCTCATCTAAAATATGGATAAATGCTTGGGTAAGGTTTTCGTCTGAAAGATTTCTTTTACCCAACGATTTACTTAATTCCTCGTGAGTTATAAAACCTCGGTGGACCCCACGGCCCATCAATCTAGCAAATGATTTTGTAATTATTCTTTCCACAGCAAAATAAGTTTGAGAGACTTATATAATATCAAATTAGCAAAAATCCATTGCTAATTTACTGGGATTAATTGGATTTTCTCTCGTTTTTGAGCTCTTTTAGCTCATTAAAGGTTCTTTCACTCATATCCTTTGAAAACTTCGATTCTAATTCTTGAATTCTCAACTCTAACTCATGATTAAAAAGATCTTTAGATATATCATCAAGTAACTCTATTACTTGATCATCATTACTTGGTTTATTTTTGAGAATATGTTTAATCGGGGCAAATTTATTAATCTTATCAAGTAATTGTTCATCCAGATTAAGCTTATCAATATCAATTTGATCTTTGGACTTTAATTTATCTATAATGGATTTCAGTATTTGTTTATTAATTTCTGTAAATATCTTAATATTTTCAACTAAATGAATGTTAAATTGAAATAAAGATAAATTATTTAATAGTAGATATAATAGGGAATATTCTTTTAATTCAACACCAGTAACAGTTTGGCTTTCAATATAAATTTTTTTTGTAGACTCAAGAGATTTTGTTTTTCTTTTAAAAAATTTGTTTTTATTTTGATTAGAATGAGGTGTTAGTTCTGCAATTTTCTCTAAAAAATATTCGAGGATATATTTTTTTATAAAGCTATCTTTAATCGTGTTCGCTATAGATCTTAGCTGCTTTTCAAATATTGCCATAGAAGAAGGATTGTTTTCAGTTTGTTTTTTATAATGACTAAAAATAAATTGATGAATTGAAATTTTATTTTGTTTTGTAAAATTTAAAAAAAAGTTTTTACCATTTTTATTCACAAAACTGTCGGGATCTTCTTTATTTGGTAAAAACAAAAAAGATATTTGTTTCTCAGGTTTTAATTCCTTAATAGAATTTTCCGCAGCTCTTAACGCAGCTTTATATCCGCTTTCGTCTCCATCAAAACAAATTATAATGTCATTAAAAAATTGGTTTAATACTAAAATTTGCTTATCAGTTAAAGAAGTACCAAGATTAGCAACTACATTTTCTATCTCATTTTTACTTAATCCAACTACATCCATATAACCCTCAACCAAATAAATGTGATCTAAATTATTAGATAACTTTCTAGCTTGATCTAAGTTATAAAGGTTTGAACCTTTTTTAAAAAAAGGTGTCTCTGGCGAATTGATGTATTTAGCTAAATAATCTATATTTTCAATTATTCTGCCGCCTAGAGCAATAGGTTGTCCTGAAATATTATTTATCGGAAATATTAATCTTCCTCTAAATCTTTCTATAAAAATTTTCTTCTTCTCATCAAAATAAAATAAACCACATTCTAACAAAGTTTTTTCACTAAATTTTTTTTTTAATATATTTAAAAAACTTGGATTTTTATCAATAAAGCCTAGTTTGAATTTTTTAACTTCATTTTTGCCTAAAGATCTATTCTTTAAATATTCTCTGGCTTTTGAGTGTTTTTTATTTTTTAAAAGTTCCTCGTGATAAAAATCAACATAATCGCTGTAAATTGATAAATACTCTTTCCATTTTTTTTCTCTTTCTTCGTCTTGTTTAGTGAACATATACGGCTGCATTCCTGCGATGTTGGCAAGATATTTTACAGCTTCTCCAAATCTTAAGTTTTGGGTTTTCATCACAAAATCAAAAATATTTCCATGTTCTGAAGTTGCAAAACAATGATAAAATTCTTTTTCATCGTTTACTGTGAATGACGGTGTCTTTTCTTTTTTAAAAGGCGACAATCCAATAAATTCTTTTCCTCTTTTTTTTAAAACTACAACTTTTGAAATAACATTAGAAACTTTAAGTCGTGTTTTGATTTCATCTAAATATTCTTTTGGATATTTCATTATTTATTTAATAGTTCTTTTAATAAAGCTCCAGCTTTTGAAAAATCAATTTCATCAGCATGCCTTTTTTTTAGTTCTCCCATGACTTTCCCCATGTCTTTAATCGAATTTGCATCTAATTTAGAGATAATTTCTTCACATATTTTTTTAGTATCCGCATCACTTAATTGCTTAGGAAGAAAACTTGATAGAATATTAAATTCGTTTTGCTCAATTTCTAGTAAATCAGAACGATTGTTTTTTTTGTAAATATCAATTGATTCGGCTCTTTGCTTCATCATCTTTTTTAACAATTTTTTTATATCTTCATCATCTGTTTCTTTTTTAGTGGGGCCAGACCTATTTGCTATATCAAGATCTTTAATTGATGATAAAATTAACCTATAAGTTGAGATTTTAATCTTATCTTTAGATTTTAAGGCATTTTTATATTCAGTTTCAATTGTTACTTTTAATGACATAATTTTTAATCTACTTTAAAGAAAAAATTCTTCAAAAGAAAAATTGTTTTTTTACAATTTTATAATACATCTCTGTTGCGATAATAAATCAATTATTGTATTAACCTTTAACTTATGAGTTGTAATTGATCAAAAAAGTAAAAAAAGCTCACTTAAAAAATTCACAAAACAATACAGGTATTTTAGTTTTAGAAAATAAAAAGATTTTTAGAGGTATTGGTATTGGATACCATGGTGAGGCAACTGGTGAGGTGTGCTTCAATACTTCATTGACAGGATACCAAGAAATAATTTCTGATCCATCATATGCTGGGCAAATAATAAACTTTACCTTTCCTCACATTGGAAATGTAGGCACAAACAAAGAGGACTTTGAGTCTGATAAAATATGGACTAGAGGAGTTATTTTTAATTCTGAGATAACATCACCATCAAACTATAGATCTTATCAACATTTAGATGCTTGGTTAAAAAAAAATAAGATAATTGGAATTACTGGGCTTGATACAAGAAGTTTAACAAATTTTATTAGGGATAAAGGTGCTCCAAAAGGAACCATTGCCTACTCAAAGAAAAGTAAATTTCATATTAATAAACTTATTAATTCTACAGTTAGATGGGGGGGATTAAAAAATTTAGATCTAGCAGAAAAAGTTTCTACAAAAAAAAATTATATCTGGAAAGGACACAAAACTTGGAAAAAAGAATACGGCTATAGAAAAAATAATCAAAATTCATTTCATGTGGTCGCTATAGATTACGGGATAAAAAAAAATATTTTAAGATATTTTTCAGATTTTAAATGTAAAGTTACAGTTGTTTCGTGCAAAACTACTGCGGAAAAAATTTTATCTCTTAAACCTAATGGTGTTTTTTTATCTAATGGACCTGGAGATCCAGCGGCAACAGGAAAATATGCAATAAAAATAATTCAGGGTCTTATTCAACAAAAAATGCCATTATTTGGTATCTGTCTTGGTCATCAGATACTAGCACTTGCATTGGGTGGTAAAACAAAAAAAATGAAATTGGGGCACAGAGGCGCAAATCATCCAGTTAAAAATTTAATTAATGATAATGTAGAAATTACTAGTCAAAATCATGGGTTTGAAGTTGTTAAAGAAAATTTGCCAAAAAATATTCTGATTACGCATAAATCTTTATTCGATAATAGTATTGAAGGAATTAAATTAAAGAATAAACCTGTATTCTCTGTTCAATATCACCCGGAGTCAAACCCGGGTCCACAAGATAGTGTTTATTTATTCCAAGAATTTATTAACAACATGAAAAGAAATGCCAAAAAGAAAAGATCTTAAAAAAATATTAGTTGTAGGTGCTGGACCAATTATTATTGGTCAAGCTTGCGAATTTGATTATTCAGGAACTCAAGCTTGTAAGGCATTAAAAGATGAAGGATACAAAGTTATTTTGATTAATTCAAATCCAGCAACAATTATGACGGATCCAGATGTCGCTGATAAAACTTATATTGAACCTATTACTTTAGAAATTTTAGAAAAAATTCTTGAAAAAGAAAAACCAGATGCAATCCTTCCGACCATGGGTGGCCAAACTGCTCTAAACCTTGCAATGGAAGCAGAGAAAAAAGGGATTTTAAAAAAATACAAAATTGAATTAATTGGTGCAAATTCAAAAGCTATTTCTAACGCAGAAGATAGAAAAAAATTTAGAAAAAACATGATTGATATTGGTTTGGATCTTCCAAAATCTGAAATCCTAAACAACATAAGTCAAGCATCAAAAGTTTTGAATAAAATTGGTTTGCCTGCAATAATTAGGCCAGCTTTTACGCTTGGAGGTTTAGGAGGAGGAATAGCAAAAAATAAAAAAGATTACCTAAAAATTATCAAAAATGGTTTGCACGAGTCTCCGGTAAGCCAAGTGCTTGTGGAAGAGTGTTTAGAAGGTTGGAAAGAATTTGAAATGGAGGTTGTAAGGGATAAAAAGGATAATTGTATAATTATTTGCTCAATAGAAAATGTAGATCCAATGGGAGTACATACAGGAGACTCAGTAACAGTTGCTCCTGCGTTAACATTAACTGACAAAGAATATCAAGTAATGCGAAATGCCTCTATTGCATGTTTGAGAAAAATTGGAGTTGAGACAGGTGGTTCAAATGTTCAATTTGCAATAAATCCTAAAAATGGGCGAATGGTAATAATTGAAATGAACCCCAGAGTTTCAAGATCATCAGCCCTTGCATCGAAAGCAACTGGATTTCCCATCGCAAAAGTTGCTGCAAAACTTGCTGTTGGATATACGTTGGATGAATTAAAAAATGAAATTACCAAAGTTACTCCAGCATCATTTGAGCCAAGTATAGATTATGTGGTAACCAAAATTCCAAGATTTACTTTTGAAAAATTTTCAACTTCTCCAGCGACTCTAGGCACATCAATGAAATCAGTTGGGGAAGCAATGGCAATTGGAAGAAACTTTAAAGAGTCTCTTCAAAAAGCATTGGTCTCTCTTGAGACCGGTTTCTCAGGATTAGACAGAATATTTAAACTAAATAAAAGACAAATTGAAAAAAAACTAAGAGAAAATATTCCAAATAAAATCTTACTTGTTGCTGAAGCAATGAGGAAAAAAATCAAGCTTAGAAAAATTTATAATTTATCAAAAATTGATCCCTGGTTCTTAAACCAAATTAAAGAAATAATTGAAAATGAAAATAAGATCAAAAATGATGGATTACCAAAAAATTTTGGTGATTTTAACCAAATAAAGTCAATAGGTTTTTCTGATAAAAAACTTTCTGAATTGTCAAATTTATCTGAAGATGTTGTGAGAAAAAAAAGAACTGCACTTAAAATTTTACCAGTATTTAAAAAAGTTGATACTTGTGCTGCAGAATTCAAATCCTTTACACCATATATGTACTCAACATATCAAAGAAATTTCTCAATAAATTCAGAGTGCGAAGCTGACCCATCTGTTAAGAAAAAAATTATAATATTAGGTGGAGGGCCTAATAGAATAGGACAAGGAATAGAATTTGATTATTGCTGTTGTCAAGCAAGTTTTGCCTTAAAGGCTGCTGGTTTTGAGACAGTAATGGTTAATTGTAATCCTGAGACTGTTTCTACAGATTATGACACTAGCGATAGATTATATTTTGAGCCTTTAAAGGAAGAGTATGTTTTCAATATTATAAAGAGAGAGAAAGATAAAGGCAATTTAGTTGGTGTTATTACTCAATTTGGTGGTCAAACTCCAATAAAATTGGCAAAATTTTTATATGATAATAACCTTCCAATTTTAGGAACTCAATACTCATCTATAGATCTAGCAGAGGATAGAGATAGATTTAGAAAACTTTTAGAAAAATTAAAACTAAATCAAGCTGAAAGTGGAATTGCTAAAAATTACAAACAAGCTATTCAAATATCTGAAAAAATAGGTTTGCCTTTAATGGTTAGACCTTCATACGTTCTTGGGGGAAGGGCGATGGAAATTGTTTATGAAAAAAGTCAGTTAAAAAATTTTGTAGAGGAAGCATTTAAAGCAGCAGAAAAAAATCCAATTCTTATTGATAAATTTTTAGATCATGCAATGGAGGTAGATGTTGATGCTATATCCGATGGTAAAGAAGTGCATGTGGCTGGCATCATGCAGCATATAGAGGAAGCAGGAATTCATTCTGGGGACTCGGCTTGCAGCTTGCCACCTGTTTCCATAAAACCTTTTTTACTAAAAGAAATTGAGAAACAAACAAAAAATTTAGCACTAGCTCTAAAAGTAAAAGGTTTCATGAATGTTCAATTTGCAATAAAGAAAGATGAAATTTTTGTTATTGAAGTAAATCCAAGAGCTAGTCGGACTGTTCCATTTGTATCAAAAGCTAAAGGAATACCATTAGCAAAGATAGCCTCGAGAGTTATGGCTGGTGAAAAACTTTCAAAATTTAATTTAAAAGATAAATCTAAAGGAATGTTTGCCGTGAAAGAGGCTGTTTTTCCGTTTAATAAATTTCCTAACAGTGATTTATTGTTAGGTCCAGAAATGAAATCAACTGGAGAGGTGATGGGATTTGACAAAAATTTTGGAATGGCATACGCAAAAAGCCAGATAGCATCGTCTAATTCGTTACCTACAAATGGACTGGCTTTTTTATCATTAAAAGATTCTCATAAAGATGAAGGTTTAGGGCTTGCAAAAGAACTCTTGAAACTAAAATTCCATTTATGTGCTACAAAAGGAACAGCTGAATACATTAAAAAACATGGCATGAGTTGTAAAATTATAAATAAAGTAAGTAGTGGATCACCTCATATCGTTGATGTTCTCGACTCCAAAAAAATAGCTTTGGTAATTAATACTGGTGGGGGCAATACAGAACATAGATTAAACGATGCTATTGCTTTAAGAAGAGCAACACTTAAAAATAAAGTGCCCTACTGCACTAATATGTCAACAGCGCTTGCATGTATTGAGGGTATTAAATCACTTAAAACAAAAAAATTAGAGGTGATGTCTCTACAAAATATTTAATCAACCTTCCAATCAGTTTTAAATGTAACATAATTGACTTGAATACATCGTCTTTCTTTAACAATTTTTTTCTTTTCCATTCCGTGCCATGTATTTGAACCGCTTGTAAATAAATAACCATAATTATGTTTGTAGGGAACTGTTTTAACTTTTTCTAATTTTTCATTATAAAAATCAGTACCTAGTTCCTCTGATTCATTTGCATTATTTACAAAAATAAGTCCTGACATTAATTTTTCTTTAATGTCACAGTGAGGCTTTAACCAAAAACCTTCACGATCACAAATAACTTCAAGTCTGACATATGAACCGGATAAATCTTTATTAATCATTTTGGAGATCGTTTCGCATGTTTCTTTGGATTGAAGTTCATTAATGAATTTTACTAAATGTGGAAATTGAGAAGCATTTTCTTTTGTAACAAAACATCTAAATTTTAATGCCTTACCGCCTGAAGCTATACCTTCTCTAAATTCGGCAGCACCACCATCAATTGCTCTTGTACCATCATAATTTAGATTATGTTTGCTTACATCGGGAATGTCTGCACCTTCTATTTCTTTAATAGCTTCTTCACTTAAAGCATTATTATATTCCCAGTGATTAAATGGGAATTCATACTTTTTTGAGTTTTTCAATATAGAATTAAGAAAAGTCATAATCTTTAAATTGTTTCTCTATATATCCCGATATTCTATCAGTTTCATTAAGTTTTTTATAATTCCATTCTTCTACTCCGTCCCCTAAGTTTTTAATTATTTCTAGGGATTTAAAAAGCTCAAAAAATTTTTTGAAACGAATATTTTTTTTAATAGTTGGCATTTGAGCCACATATATTGGTCTCCCCGACATAGCTGCCTCAGATATCATAGATGTAGAGTCGCAAGTTACAATAATATGATTAGCTAGTTTAAGTGATGACAAATAGGCTTTCTTATCAATATCTTGAATTATAATCTGATCATCATCAAAAAAATTTCTAGCTTTATCTATAATTCTTTGCGGTGTTCTCATTGAAGGTATAAAAATTAGCTGATAACCCTGATTTATGAAATTTTTTTTGGTTTTAACAAAAATTTCCTCAATTATTTCATCATTAAAATCATAATACTTATTTGGACCACCAGCGATAAACACAATTACTTTTTCTTTTTTAATTCTAGGTTTTAAATAATTAACATTTTCCTCTAACTCTTTTTCGCTAAGATAATGAATTGCTCCTTTGGTTTTAAGAACATTTTTTCCCTCAAGACCGTCGTGCTCTGGCGCAATAACAAAATCAAAATTATTTAATGATACTTTTGGATCTTGAATATGAATGTTCATAATTTTACTTCCAAATTTTTTTTTTAAAAAGATGGATGGGACTACGCTTTTCCTCCCACATGAAATTACTATATTAAATTTTTCTGATATATTGTTTTTGAAAACAAAATCTTTTACAGGTGTAATTTTTGGAGGAATCATTTTCCAAAAATTATTTAGTTCAATTTTTTCGTGTATAAATTCAAGATTAAGAGCTTTAGCAAGCCCCTCAACTTGGCTAATCATGCCGTGCATACCCTCGGTCAATAATAAACCTTTTAATTTAGTCATTTATCACTATATAGCTTTCATATGAGTCAAAATCCAACTAAACACACAAAAGTGTTAATAATTGGGTCTGGTCCTGCTGGATACACTGCTGCAGTTTATGCAGCTAGAGCAATGTTAAATCCAATTTTGGTTTATGGGTCGGAGCCTGGAGGCCAATTAACTACAACGACAGATGTTGAAAACTTTCCAGGCTTTGCTGATGTTATTCAAGGTCCGTGGCTTATGGATCAAATGAAAGAGCAAGCAAAAGCAGTTGGAACAGAAATGATTGAAGATCATATAAGTTCAGTAAATTTAAAAAAAACACCTTTTGAGGCTGTTGGTGATACCGGTCAAAAATATACCGCTGATAGCATAATAATTTCTACAGGTGCCCAAGCTAGATGGTTAAATATTAAATCTGAACAAGAGTTCAGAGGATTTGGTGTATCGGCATGTGCAACGTGTGATGGTTTTTTCTTTAAAGATAAGGAAGTTGCTGTTGTAGGTGGAGGTAATGCGGCTGTTGAGGAGGCAATGTTTCTTACAAAATTTGCGTCAAAAGTAAAATTAATTCACAGAAGAGATAGTTTGAGAGCTGAAAAAATGCTTCAAAAAAAACTTATGGAAAATAAAAAAATTGAAATCATTTGGGATACAGTTGTTGAGGATGTAATTGGAGATAAAGATCCAAAAAATGTTAAAGGAATAAAAGTTAAAAATGTGAAAACAAATAAAATTGATGAAATAAAATTAGACGGCGTTTTCATTGCGATTGGTCATGACCCTGCAACTCAATTGTTTAAAGATCAACTTAGTATGGATAATGAGGGTTATTTGATAACAAAACCAGACTCAACAGAGACTAATGTGCCAGGTGTTTATGCAGCTGGAGACGTAAAGGATAAAACATTTAGGCAAGCGGTGACTGCTGCTGGTATGGGATGTATGGCAGCACTTGAGGCTGAAAAGTTTTTATCTCATTAAAGTGAAAAATAATCTTCATGTTTTCTTGGGCGCTACAGTTGCAGATGCAGCAGCTAGACCATTACATTGGGTATACAATCAAAAAAAATTAGGCACTTATATTAAAGGAAAAAAAGACTTTTCTTTCCTAAAAAAAAATAGAAGCCCTTTCTATAATATAAAAACTGGAAAAGTATCTGGTTACAATGAAATAAGTCAAGTGATGTTTCACACATTACTGGATGGACACGAAAATATAGAAAAACGATTCAAAAAAAATATCCTTAAAGTTTTTGGCCCTGGAAGTAAATATTGGAAAAATTTGAAACTGAGATCTAAATATAAAAAAGTCAAAGACTGGCGAGGTATGATCAAGGGACCATGGATACATCAAAATATTATTGAGACTGTAAAAAATATTAAATTAAAAAAGAAGATTTCCGGTGGTGTTAAAGTCAATGAGTCAGATGGTTTTTGTGCTACTCTTCCATATTTTCTGTATGGCTTTGATTTTAAAAGTTTAGAGAAAATTTTCAAAATTGTAACATATTCAAAAATAAGTTTTAAATATGCTATGGCAAAATTTTATTTATTAGATTTTGCGTTAAAGGGGGCCAAAGACCCAATCAAAGAATTCACTAAAAAATTTAACAAAAACCCTTTTTTTAAAGGAATTGTTAATGACATTAAAAAGATAAGAAAATTTAGATCAAAGTTCGATCCAACTGCGATAAAGAAACTAGGTATGGCTTGTAGCTACCCAGGAACTTTTAACAGCTCGATATATACAATTATTAACTCAAAAAATTATAAAGATGCTATTTTAAAAACAATAAAGGCTGGTGGGTGCAATTGTTCTCGAGCAAATTTTACTGGAGCATACTTTGTGGCTTTAAAAGGTATGAATTCTATTCCAAATAATTGGATTAAAAAAACAATTCCTGCAAAAAAAATTTTAAATCAAAAATAATTATTTGTTTAGAGCCTCACAAAAAGATTTAATTCTCGACATCGCTTTTTTTAAATTTTTCATAGATGTAGCATATGAAATTCTAAAATATCCATCTAAACCAAAAGCAGAACCTTGGACAACAGCAACATTTTCTTTTTCAAGTAATCTTTGAACAAAATTAGTATCGGTTTTTAATTTTGTTTTTTTATTTAGCAATCCTTTGCAGCTTGGAAATACGTAAAATGCTCCATTTGGTGTTAAACAACTTATACCTTTTATATTATTTAAACTTTTCACAACAAAGTTTCTTCTGTCTTTAAATGCTTTAGCTCTAGTTTTTATGAATCCTTGTTTTCCATTTAATGCTTCAACAGCTGCAGCTTGACTTATTGAGGACGGATTTGAGGTTGATTGTGATTGAATTTTTCCAATAGCTTTTATTATTTCTTTTGGACCAGCAGCATAACCTATTCTCCAACCAGTCATAGCATATGATTTACTTACTCCATTCATCGTAAGTGTCCTATCTTTTAGCTTAGAAATTTGAGCAATTGTAAAAAAATTAAAGTTGTCATACCTAACATGTTCATAAATGTCATCGCTCAGAATAAAAATTTTTTTATTTCTGATTAAAATTTTTGCTAAATCGTTAATTTCTTTTTTTGAATAACCTGCTCCTGTAGGATTTGATGGAGAGTTAAGAATGATCCATTTAGTTTTTTTAGATATTGCTTTTTTTAATTTTTTTGGAGTAAGTTTAAATCCTTCCTGTTCGGTACATTTGATTATTTTTGGCTTTCCTCCAGCTAACAGAACCATATCTGGATATGATACCCAAAAAGGTGCTGGTATAATTACTTCGTCCCCTTTATTGAGAGTTGCCATAAAAGCATTGTAAAGAACTTGTTTTCCTCCTGTGCCAACAGTGATTTGATCTAAAGAGTAGTTAAGTTTATTTTCTCTTTTAAATTTCTTAATTATAGCTTTTTTAAGTTCAGGTGTGCCATCAACAGCAGTGTATTTTGTGTCTCCTCTTTTTATAGCTTTGATAGCAGCTTTTTTAATATTTTCTGGAGTGTCAAAATCTGGCTCTCCAGCTCCTAAACCAATTACATCTTTACCAGCTGCTCTTAATTCTCTAGCTTTCTGAGTAACTGCAATAGTTGGCGATGGCTTAATTCTTTTTAAACTGTCTGATATTATGCTCATTGAAATATAAATTAATACTACTACGTTCTTTAATATATGGAAAATACATATCAAGATTTAATTACTGATATTCAAAGTAAAAACCCAAAAATCAGTGGAAAACTAGAAGGTGGTAAAAAATTTAAAATCAAATCTGATTTCAAGCCAGCAGGTGATCAACCAGGGGCTATTAAAAAATTAGTAAAAGGTGCAAATAAAGAGGAATTTAATCAAGTTTTGCTTGGTGTTACTGGGTCTGGAAAAACTTTTACAATGGCAAAGGTGATAGAGGCAACAAATAGACCAGCCTTAATTCTTGCTCCTAACAAAACTCTCGCTGCTCAACTTTATGGAGAGATGAAGACATTTTTTCCTGATAACGCTGTTGAGTATTTTGTGTCTTATTATGATTACTATACACCAGAAGCTTATGTCCCAAGATCTGACACATACATAGAAAAAGAAGCATCAATTAATGAACAAATAGACAGGATGAGACATTCAGCAACAAGATCACTTTTGGAGAGAGATGATGTTTTAATTGTAGCCAGTGTATCATGTATTTATGGTTTAGGATCTGTTGAGGCTTATAGTAAAATGACTC
>CACJLZ010000008.1 GCA_902594395.1 uncultured Pelagibacteraceae bacterium | reverse complement strand
ATTTTCCAGATGCAAACTCTATATCAGTTTTATTTTCTGTAAGATTATTTAATTTACCTGCATATGCTGTAGCACACGCTGCAGTTCCGCAAGCTTTAGTAAGTCCAGCTCCTCTTTCCCAAACTTTTACTTTGATCAAATTTTTATTAAAAATTTGCGCAATCGTTACGTTACATTTTTCTGGGAAGATTTCGTGATTTTCTATCTTAGGGCCAATTTTCTCTATATTGAAATCCTCAATATTTTTAACAAAAAAAACAATATGTGGGTTACCCACATTAATTGCAGTACCACCTGAGTGTTCATTATTATTTGTATCAATAATTTTGATATTTAAGTTTTTTGTATTCATTTCTTTTGATAAAGGTATTTCATCCCATTTTAACTTTGCTTTCCCAATTTCTGTTGTAACAATTTTTTTTTCTAAAATTTCAGATTTTAATTTTCCTGATAGCGTATTTAAAATTATTGACTTGTTATTTTTTTCATTTGAAATCAAATTTGCAACACATCTAGTTCCATTTCCACATGCTCCAGACTCTCCTCCATCTGAATTAAAAAATTTTAAATTTGCATCTGCAGAACTATCTGGCTCAATAAATATTAGTTGATCACAGCCAATAAAATTTCTGTCACAAATTTTTACTATCTGATCTTTAGTCAAATTGGTAATTTTTTCTCTATTATCGATTATCACAAAATCATTACCCAATCCGTCCATTTTAAAAGCTTTGATGTCCATATATAGTTATTTAACTTATTTATTGACTTTTTGAACCTCTATTATAGTTTGTGGCAGTTTCCGCAAAAACATTAAATTTGCGGTGTCTTTGGAAACAAAGAGATCGACACTAGTCAGCGAGGGTTCGCCCACTAGTGGGATTACTGCTGTGTGTAATAAATATGTTTGAAAATTTAACAAATAAATTTGAGGAAGTTTTTTCCTCTCTAAAAAAAGCCCCATCACTTGATGAAAATCAGGTTGATGAAGGATTAAGAGGAATAAGACAAGCTTTATTAGAAGCTGATGTGTCTCTTGAAGTTGCTAAAGATTTTATTGAAAAGGTTAAACCAAAAGCATTAGGTCAAGAAATTATTAGATCAACATCACCTGGTGATATGGTGGTAAAAATTGTTTATGATGAATTAGTTAATCTTTTAGGTGAAAAAAATAATGATATAAATTTAAATGCAGTTCCACCAGTGCCAATGATGCTGGTCGGGCTACAAGGTTCTGGTAAAACAACAACAACTGCTAAACTTGCGAGATATTTAGAGAATACAAAAAAAAAGAAAGTAATGATGGTCAGTTTAGATATTTACAGACCAGCCGCTCAAGAGCAGTTAAAATCTTTAGGTGAACAAAATAATATATTAACTCTTCCAATAATTGAAGGTCAACAACCCAGTGATATTTGTCAAAGAGCAATTAGTGCAGCAAACTTGAATGGCGCAGATATTATCTTATTCGATACTGCTGGTAGAACACAAATAGATTTGCATATGATGAGTGAAATTAAACAAATTGAAAATGCCATTAAGCCTGCGGAGACGTTTTTAGTTGCTGACTCTCTCACTGGACAAGTAGCTGCATCAGTAGCAAAAGAATTTAATAATACAGTAAATTTATCCGGAATTATTTTAACAAGGGCAGATGGTGATGCGAGAGGCGGGGCTGCTGTAAGTATGAAATTTGTTTCACAGGTTCCAATTAAATTTTTAGGTATTGGGGAAAAGATCGAAAATCTTGAAGTTTTTCACCCAGATAGAATTGCAAATAGAATTCTTGGAATGGGAGATATTGTTTCTCTTGTTGAAAAAGCAGCTCAAGATCTTGGCGAAGAAAATATAAAAAAAACAGAGGAAAATTTAAAAAAAGGACAATTCTCTATGCAAGATTATTTAATTCAACTTAGACAAATGAAAAAAATGGGAGGGATCGAAGGCATCATGTCTTTCATGCCAGGAGTTTCAAAGGTTAAATCTCAAATGGATGCTGCGGGTATTGATGAGAGTGTTATTACAAAAAATGAGGCTATAATTTTATCAATGACTAAAAAAGAAAGAGAGAACCCAAAAATAATTGATGGTTCTAGAAAAAAAAGAATTGCTAATGGTTCAGGAACTGATCCAGCCACTATCAATAAATTGTTAAAACAATTTAAAATGATGTCTGAAATGATGAAGAAGATGTCAAAAGGAAATCTGAAAGGTATGTCTGATAAAGGAATACCTCCAGAATTATTTAATCAATTAAAATAAAAAGGAGTGTAAATGTTAAAATTAAGATTATCTAGAGGTGGCACAAAAAAGAGGCCTGTTTATAAGGTAGTTGTAGCCGACAGTCGATTTGCTAGAGATGGTAGATTTATAGAGAAAGTAGGTTTTTTTAATCCATTGTTACCAAAAGAAAAAAAAGAAAGAATTGGATTAGAGGCTGAGAGAATAAAATATTGGTTGGGTCAAGGTGCACAACCTACAACAAGAGTAGCTAGAATTTTAGGTGAGAATGAATTGATGCCTATGCCCGCTAATGGAAATAACCCACAAAAAGCAATTCCAAAAAAAGATAGAAAAAAAGAAGGTTCAGAAGAAACTAAAAAGGAAGAGCCTTCAAAGGCAGATGCTGCTCAAGCTGGAGAAGCTAAAAAAGAGGAAGCTCCAAAAGCAGAGGCTAAAAAAGAGGAAGCGCCAAAAGTAGAAGCTAAAAAAGAGGAAGCTAAAAAAGAAGAGAAGAAATAAAGTAAAGGATATTAATGTTGCAAGCTCAAGTATTTACACTTTATCCAGATATTTTTCCTGGGCCTTTAGGAAAAGGTCTGTACGGAAAAGCAATGTCTAAAAAATTGTGGAGTTTGAATGTGATAAATATTAGAGATGCAGCTATAGACAAACATAAAACAGTTGATGATACTCCTTACGGTGGTGGAACAGGTATGTTATTAAAACCTGATGTTTTAGCAAATTCTATCGATCAAAACATAAATAAAGGAGATAGGATTTTGTATCTTTCACCGAAAGGTAAAGTATTCAATCAAAAGCTTGCACAAGATCTATCATTAGAAAAATCCTTTTCATTAATTTGTGGTCATTTTGAAGGAGTTGATGAGAGAGTATTATCCACAAGAAATATTGAGGAGATTAGTGTAGGAGACTATGTATTATCAGGTGGAGAAACTGCTGCACTAGTCGTGCTTGATAGTGTAATAAGACTTTTACCTGGAGTTTTAGGGAATGATAAATCGGCTTCAGAAGAAACTTTTGAAAATGGCCTATTGGAGTATCCACAATATACTAAACCCCAGATTTGGGAGGAAAAATCAGTTCCAGATGTGTTATTATCTGGAGATCACGCTAAAATTAAAGACTGGCGTTTATCTCAATCTGAGGCTATAACACGCGACCGAAGACCAGATTTGTGGCATAAATATAAGAAGGATTAATTTGTTAAATATTAAAATGAAAACAATAGAGGAAATAAACCAAAATAACGTTAAAAAAATTCTTTCAGAAAAAAAGATCCCTGATTTTTTTCCTGGTGATGTTATTAAAGTTGGTGTCAGAATTACAGAGGGAAAAAAAGAGAGAATTCAATACTTCGAAGGTGTTTGTATAGCTAAAAAAAGTAGAGACATAAACTCCTCTTTTACTGTTAGAAAAATATCTTTTGGAGAAGGTGTTGAAAGAACTTTCCCGTTGTATGGAACCGTTATTGACTCAATTAAAGTAATTCGTTCAGGAAAAGTAAGAAGAGCTAAACTATATTATTTAAGAGATAGAACTGGAAAATCTGCGAGGATTGCTGAAAAAATAAGAAAAAAAATTGGTATTGATATTGACGTTAAGCCTGAGAATGTTACTGAAGAAAGTCTAGCGCCTGCTGAAAAAGAAAGTGCACTAGAATCTCCAAAAGAGGCTAAAGAGGCTACCCCAACTATAGAGCCTAAAAAAGAAGAAGCACCAAAAATAGAGACGAAGAAAGAGGCACCCAAAGCTGAAACTAAAACTGAAAAAAAACTTGAAAATTTACAGGAAAAAAAATAATTTTTTCTTCAATGCCCAATACTCTTTACGATAAAATTTGGAACGAACATTTAGTTCATCAGCAAGAAGATGGAACAGCTTTATTGTTTGTTGACAGACACTTAGTTCATGAAGTCACTAGTCCGCAAGCCTTTGAGGGATTAAGAAATTCTAAACGTCATGTAAGACACCCAAAATTGACATTAGCTGTCGCAGATCATAATGTTCCAACAACGGATAGGTCAAAAGGTATTTCAGACCATGAATCTAAAATTCAAGTTGAAACTTTAGAGGCTAATTGTAAAGAGTTTGGTATTAAACTTTTTGGAATGAGCGATAAGAGACAAGGAATTGTTCATGTTACAGGACCTGAACAGGGCTTTACTCAACCTGGTACAGTTATTGTATGTGGTGATAGTCATACAGCAACACATGGTGCATTTGGTGCATTAGCTTTTGGTATTGGAACTTCAGAAGTAGAACATGTTTTAGCAACTCAAACATTAGTTCAGAAAAAAGCAAAGAATTTTAGAATAAATGTCAATGGCACACTTCCATTAGGTGTTACATCAAAAGATGTAATATTACAGATAATTGGAAAAATTGGAACTGCAGGAGGAACAGGATGTGTAATAGAATATGCGGGCGATCTAATTAAATCATTAAGCGTTGAGAATAGAATGACAATTTGTAATATGACAATTGAAGGTGGTGCAAGAGCAGGATTAATAGCTCCTGACGAAAAGATATTCAAATATTTAGAGGGTAGACCAATGTCTCCTAAAGGAAATGATTGGGATAAAGCAATAGAAAATTGGAAAAATTTAAATACTGATGAAGGTGCCAAATTTGATAAAGAGGTAAACCTAACTGCTAATGAAATTTCGCCAATGATAACTTGGGGAACATCACCTCAAGATGTTATTACAATAGATGAAAGAGTACCAAATCCAAAAAATGAGAAAGACGAGGATAGAAAAAATTCTTTGGAACGAGCCTTAAATTATATGGGCTTGAAACCAGATATGGCAGCTAAAGATATTAAAATTGATAAAGTTTTCATTGGGAGCTGTACTAATGGGAGAATTGAAGATTTAAGAGAGGCTGCAAAAATTTTAAAAGATAAAAAAATTGCCTCTCATGTTCATGCTATGGTTGTTCCTGGATCAGGGCTAGTCAAAGAACAAGCAGAACAAGAAGGATTAGATAAGATTTTTGTAAAGTCAGGATTTGAATGGAGAGAGCCAGGTTGTTCAATGTGTTTAGCAATGAATGCAGATAAATTAAAACCAGAAGAAAGATGTGCCTCTACATCAAATAGAAATTTTGAAGGTAGGCAAGGGAGAGGTGGAAGAACCCATTTAGTAAGCCCAGGTATGGCAGCAGCAGCAGCAATATCTGGAAACCTTGATGATGTAAGGAAATATCAAAATTAACATGCAAAAATTTAACACTTTGAAGAGTATACCAGCGTATTTGCCAATAGTTAATATTGATACAGATATGATTATTCCAAAACAATTTTTAAAAACAATTAAAAGAACTGGACTAGGTAAAAATTTATTTTTTGAGATGAGATATGACGATCAAGGTAAAGAAATAAATGATTTTGTTTTAAATACAGATCCTTACAATAATTCAAAAATTCTAATTGCTGGAAAAAATTTTGGTTGTGGTTCTTCAAGAGAACACGCTCCATGGGCATTATTAGACTTCGGTATCACATGTGTGATAAGTTCAAGTTTTGCAGATATCTTTTATAACAACTGTTTTAAAAATGGAATTTTACCAATAATTTTAGATGATGATAAAATTAAAGAACTGTCAGAGTATGCAAAAAGAAAAGAAGAAATTTTTGTAGACCTTAAGGAAGAAAAAGTTATTTTTGGAAATAATGAATTAAAATTTAAAGTAGACTCGTTTAAAAAGAAGTGTTTGCTAGAAGGATTGGACGATATAGCTCTTTCATTAAAAAAATCTGATAAAATAGAAATTTTTGAAAAAGATTTAAAAGTTAAAAAGCCCTGGGTGTTTAATGATTAAAGTAAAAAAAAGAAAAGTGTTATTGCTACCAGGTGATGGAATAGGCCCTGAAGTTATTGCAGAGGTTAAAAAAGTAATCAATTGGTTTAATGATAAAAAATCTTTAGATTTTGAAATTGATGAGGATTTAGTGGGAGGAATTTCTTTTGATAAGCATGGAACACCTCTTACTGATGAAGTTTTTTATAAAGCATTAGAGAGCGCTGTAATAATGTTAGGTGCGGTTGGTGGACCAAAATGGGATGGTGTAGAATTTTCAAAAAAACCTGAGAGAGCCCTTTTAAAACTTAGAAAAGAACTAAAACTTTTTGCTAATTTAAGGCCAGCAATATGCTTTGAACAATTAGTAAATGCTTCAACCTTAAAACCAGAAATTGTATCAGGTTTAGATATTTTAATAGTTAGGGAATTAACTGGTGGAGTATATTTTGGTGAACCAAGAGGAATTAAACCAATAGAAAATGGAGAAAGAAAAGGAGTAAACACACATACTTATACTAGTAGTGAAATTATTAGAGTAGCTAGAGTTGCTTTTGACTTAGCTAAAAAAAGATCAAATAGAGTCATATCTTGTGAAAAATCTAATGTAATGGAAGCGGGTCAACTTTGGAAAGAAGAAGTGCAATCATTACATGATAAAGATTATAAGGATGTTGAGTTAAGTCATATGTTAGCCGATAATTGTGCGATGCAATTAGTAAGAAACCCAAAACAATTTGATGTAATCTTAACTGATAATTTATTTGGTGACATGCTATCAGATGAGGCTTCTATGTTAACAGGTTCTCTTGGATTACTACCTTCTGCATCATTAGGTGTAAAAAATAAGGATGGCGAAATGAGAGCTATGTATGAACCTATTCATGGTTCAGCTCCAGACATTGCTGGAAAAGGGGTTGCAAATCCTATCGCCTCAATTTTGAGTTTTGCTATGGCACTAAGATATTCTTTAGATTTAGATAAAGAGGCAGAGGCCTTAGAAAAAGCCGTACAAGAGGCTCTTAATGATGGATTAAGAACAAAGGATATAATGTCTGATAAAATGAAAGAGGTTTCTACTTCTCAAATGGGTGATGCGATCATTTCAAAATTGCAATAATTAATTAATTATCTTAAAGTCAAACTATGCCAAGCTATACCGCTCCTGTTGATGATATGATGTTTCTATTTGAGAAACTTAGAAATAATCAAAAATATAATGAGTTAGAAAAATATAAAGAGGTAACAACTGATTTAGTAAAAGATATTTTGCAGGAGGCAGCGAAGATTAATCAAAATTTAATTTTACCATTAGCTAAAGCTGGTGACGAAAATCCTGCAGTTTTAGAAAATGGAGTAGTAAGAACTCCTCCAGGTTATAAAGAAGCTTACAAAAAATATATCGAGGACGGATGGACTTCACTATCTTGTGATCCAAAATATGGGGGTCAAGGTATGCCAAAAACTGTAAGTGCATTTTTTGATGAAATGCTTTCCTCAGCAAGTTTATCTTTTAAATTATACAGTGAACTAAGTATAGGTGCATATAATTGTATTAATCATCATGCTACAGACGATATAAAAAATAAATATTTACCTAAAATAGTTGAGGGAAAATGGAGCGGCACTATGTGTTTAACTGAGCCAATATGTGGTACTGATTTGGGTTTACTAAGAACAAAAGCTAAGAAACAAACTGACGGAACTTATAAATTAAGTGGTCAAAAAATTTTCATTACATCTGGTGATCATGATTTAACTGAAAATATTATTCATCTAGTTTTGGCAAGAGCAGACGACTCTCCAGCAGGTACAAAAGGAATAAGTTTATTTTTAGTCCCAAAATTTGTGGTCAAAGACGATGGAACAATTGGACCAAGAAATGGGATATCTACAGGATCTATAGAGACCAAGATGGGAATAAAGGGATCAGCAACTTGTGTGTTAAATTTTGATGAGGCTACTGGGTATATGATAGGTGCTAAAGAAAAAGGATTAAGCGCAATGTTCACTATGATGAATCTTGAAAGAATAGTAGTTGGTATACAAGGTTTAGGTATTTCAGAAATCGCCTATCAAAATTCACTAACTTACGCGAAAGAAAGAAAACAAGGAAAATCAAATAATTCTAATTCAAAAAATGGTGCAGATTTTATAATTGAACACGCTGACATTAGAAGAACCCTACTTAATATGAAATCAATTATTGAAGGTGAAAGAGCTTTATGTTTTTGGTTGTCGCAGCAAACTGAAGTAAGTTTAAATCATCCAGATGAAAAAACCCGTCAGGAAGCCTCAGATTATGTTTCCCTTATGACTCCTGTGGTAAAATCATTATTCACAGATTTAGCAATGGAAATAACAAGTGATGCTATGCAAATTCATGGTGGATACGGATATACTAAAGATCAAGGAATAGAACAATTATATAGAGATAATAGAATTACACCTATCTATGAAGGTACAAATTCGGTCCAAGCTTCAGATCTAGTTTTCAGAAAATTATCAAATAAAAATGGAAATATAATTAATAAATTTTTAGATCAAGTTAAGTCAGAGTGTAAAACTGACAATGAAAAAATTAAACCATTTTTATCAGAATTTAACAAGAATTTAGACACTCTTAAAAAATTTAGTGATTGGATGACAGATAAAGCAAAGACAGAAAAAGATGATGTTAGCGCAGGGGCTAATGACTACCTTAAAACTTTAGGTTATGTATCTATTGCATATGCATGGATTAAGGTTTTAGAGGTGAGTTTTAAAGATTATGAGGAAAATAAAAATTTTTATAATGATAAAATAGATACTGCTAGATTTTATTTTGACAAAGTATTACCTAGAGCCGAACATCACTATAAGTCTGCGATTTCTGGAAGTTCAAATATTATGAATTTCAAGTTCAATTAAATGAGCCATTACGAAACTAATCTTGATAAAAATGATGCAAATTATGTTCCATTAACACCTTTGACTTTTTTAAAAAGAGCTTATGAAATTTATCCCAATTATGAAGCAGTTATTTATGAAGATAGGAAATATACTTGGAGTCAAGTTTATAAACGAACTGTAAAATTTGCTAGCGCACTTAATAAAATTGGAGTTAGCAAGGGTGATACTGTCTCGTTTTTAACTTTTAATACCCCTGAAATTTTTGAAGGACATTATTCAGTTCCAATGACAGGTGCAGTTCTTAATACTATTAATATTAGATTAGATGCTAAGACAATTGCGTATATTTTAGAACATAGTGAGGCAAAAGTTTTAGTTGTTGATAGGCAACTTCATGTTGAGGTAAAAAAGGCCCTTAATACTTTAAAAAGAAAAATAATAATAATTGATATCAACGATAAATTTGCAGACCAGTCTAAGTGTGAGAAAATTGGAGAATTAGAATATGAAAGTTTTTTAAATACTGGTGATGAAAATTATAATTGGGAAATGCCGGAAGATGAATGGCAAGCATTATCACTTAGTTATACTTCAGGAACTACTGGAAACCCTAAGGGAGTGGTTTATCATCATAGAGGATCATATTTGATGTCAACTGGAAGTGCAGTTGCATGGAATATGCCAAACAGATTAAATTTTTTGACTATTGTGCCCATGTTTCATTGCAATGGTTGGGGTTATCCGTGGACTGTTCCCATGTTAAATGGAAGAACTATTTGCTTAAGAAATATTGATGTTAAGAAAATTTTTGAATTAATTGATAAATATGATGTCACTCATTTTGGAGGGGCGCCAATAGTGCTCAATATGATTACAGGAGCTCCTGCGTCCGACAGAAAAAAGCTAAAACAAAAAGTTTATGTATTGACCGCTGGAGCACCGCCACCAAGCATCATATTTAAAAAAATGAAAGAACTTGGATTTGAAGTAATGCATGTCTATGGATTAACAGAAACATATGGTCATGTTACTCAATGTGCTTGGAACGACTCTTGGAATGAATTTGATGAAGAAAAGCAGAATGAGATAAAGGCAAGGCAAGGAGTAAGATACCCTAATACAGAGGGAATTACAGTTATGGACCCTGAGTCAATGAAAGAGGTACCAAAAGACGGAAAAACGATTGGTGAAATTATGATTAAAGGAAATGTCGTTATGAAGGGCTATTTCAAAGATAAAGATGCTACAGATAAAGCTATGGGTGGTGGATGGTTTCATTCTGGAGATTTGGCGGTCATGTATCCAGATGGATATGTTAAAATTCAAGACAGATCCAAAGATATCATTATTTCTGGAGGTGAAAATATTTCTTCAATCGAAATAGAAAACACTTTAGCAAAGCATCCATCAGTTTCTATTGCAGCAGTAGTAGCAAAACCAGATGAAAAATGGGGCGAAGTTCCATGTGCATTTATTGAGATGGTCCAAGATAAACCAGTTACAGAAAAAGAATTAATAAGTTTTTGTAAAGAAACCCTTGCTGGTTTTAAAGTGCCGAAACAAGTTGTTTTTTGTGAATTACCAAAGACTTCAACAGGTAAAATTCAAAAATTTGAATTAAGAAAAAAATTTTAGGAAAATAATTGATATTCCAACTAGAAAACAAAAACATTCATGTATCCGACTCTGGTCAGGGTATAGATATGAATAAAGATACGATAGTATTTTTACATGGAAGTGGTCTCTCACACATTGTTTGGTCGCTAGCTGAACAATTTTTTTCATCAAAAAATTATAATGTATTATCTATAGATTTACCTGGACATGGAAATTCAGATGGTCCTTGTTTAGATAGTATTGAAAAAATTGCTGATTGGATGGAAAAAGTATTTGATAAATTAAAATTAAAAAACTTAATTTTAGTTGGTCATTCTCAAGGATGTTTAGAAATACTCGAATATTCTTCAAGATATAAAGAGAGACTCAAAAAATTAGTTTTTGTTGGAGGTTCAAATAAAATGCCGGTACATCCGGATCTAATTGAATTAGCTCAAAGCGGACACTCAGACGCTGTTAAATTAATGATGAAATGGGGATATGAGGGTTCAAAAAAGTTTATTGGTGGTAACCCGGTAGAAAAAATCATCCAATCGCCGAGAGATATAAGTGAAATTTTGGCTGTTGATTTAAATGCATGCAACAATTATTCAAATGGCTCTGAGGCTGCAAAAGTAATTGACCTACCATCGATGCTTATATTTGGAGAATTAGATAAAATGGTTAATTTAGAAGCAGGAAAAAAATTCTCTAATTTGATTAAAAATTCAACTACTCACGTGATCAAAGGATGTGGCCATATGATAATGATTGAAAAAGCATTCGAAATGAGAGAAAAGATTTTAGAATTCTTAAATAAATGAAAAGTTATCCAATAGCTAAATCAAGAAGAGTGAGAAGTACTCCGTATACTTCAAGAATTGAAAATCAAGGTGTGACTGCCTATACAGTTTATAATCATATGCTGTTACCAGCAGCATTTGGATCTTTAGAAGAATCCTGTGATCATTTAAAAAAAAATGTTCAAGTATGGGATGTATCAGCAGAAAGACAGGTTGAAATTTCAGGCAATGATGCAGCGAAACTTGTTCAACTTATGACCTGTAGAGATTTATCCAATTCCAAAATTGGCAGATGTTATTATTGCCCAATAATTGATGAAAGTGGAAATTTAGTAAATGATCCAGTTATTTTAAAGCTAGCTGAAGATAGATGGTGGATCTCAATTGCTGACTCCGATGTTATTTTTTTTGCAAAAGGATTAGCATCAGGCAATAAATTAAATGTAAAAATTTTTGAGCCTAATGTTGATATCTTAGCAATTCAAGGACCCAAATCTTTTGATTTGATGGAAAAAATTTTTGGTAAGGAGATAAAAGAGTTAAAATTTTTTGGATTTGATTATTATGATTTTGAGGGTGTAAAACATTTAATTGCTAGATCTGGTTGGTCAAAACAAGGAGGTTTTGAGATCTATGTTGAAAATACTAAATCTGGATTAGATTTATATGATCAACTCTTTGTATTAGGAAAAGAATTTAACGTAAAAGCTGGATGTCCAAATTTAATTGAAAGAATAGAAAGTGGTTTACTTTCTTATGGAAACGATTTTGACAATAATGATAATCCATTTGAATGTGGTTTTGAAAAGTATGTAAATTTAGATACAGATATAGATTTTTTAGGTAAAGAAAAATTGAAAAAGATTCAAAAAGACGGGATCAAAAGAAAATTAATGGGTGTTCAGATTGATATTAGCAAAATTAATTTAACTAAATCTCTTAATATCAAAGATGAAAAAGGAAATTTAATTGGGGATTTAAGATCTGCCTGTTATTCACCTCATTTTAAAAAGTCTATAGGTATTGCAATGATAAATGAGCCGCATTGTAAAGCATCTGCTACAGGATTATTGGAAATTGATGGAAATTTAATAGCTGTAAAAGTTTGCGATTTACCTTTCATCTAGTATAAACCCTACATCATGAATATAGCAATAGTAGGAGCAACTGGTAATGTTGGAAGAAAAACTCTAGAAGTTATAGAAAAAAAAGGACTTACTTTAGGAAACCTTTATTTAGTTGCTTCGTCTAAAAGCGCTGGAAAAAAAATTCATTTTCAAGGTAAAGATATCGTAGTGAGTGAATTAGAAAATTTTGATTTTTCAAAAGTTAAAATCGCTTTTTTTGCAGCAGGGGGTAAAATTTCCGAAAAATTTGCTGAAAAAGCAGCCAAGCATTGTTTAGTAATTGATAATTCTAGTTTTTTTAGAATGGATCCGGATGTTCCATTAATAGTCCCGCAGGTAAATTCAGATGCTTTAAAAAATATTAAAAAAAATATTATTGCAAATCCTAATTGTTCAACAGCACAATTGGTAATCGCATTAAAACCATTGCATGATTTATTTGTAATTAAAAGAATAGTTGTTTCAACATACCAATCTGTTTCTGGTGCAGGTAAAGCATCAATGGATGAATTGATTAAACAAACTAAATTAGCTTTAGATGGTAAAGATATTAAATCTGAAAATTTTACAAAGCCAATTGCTTTTAATGCTATTCCACATATCGATGTTTTTTCTAAAGATGGCTACACGAAAGAAGAGTTGAAAATGAGAAATGAGACAAAAAAAATTTTAGATGATAAAATTGATCTAACAGCAACATGTGTAAGGTTACCAATATCTGTTTCTCACTCAGAGTCAGTAAATATTCAATTTGAGAAAACTTTTTCGTTAGAACAAATAAAAAAAGCATTGAATAGTTTTGATGGTTGCAAAGTAATTGATGAAAGAATTGATGGAGGTTACTCGACACCATTAGAGGCAGAAGGAAAAGATGAAACTTTTATTTCAAGGATAAGAGAAGATAAAACAATAGAAAATGGATTAAATTTGTGGATTGTATCTGATAATCTTTTAAGAGGTGCTGCATTGAATGCAGTTGAAATAGCTGAAACATTAATTAAAAATAATTTTTATGGAAGATAAACCTCCTCTATCACCTCATATTCAAATTTATAGATGGCATATTTCCTCTTTGGTTTCCATTACTCATAGAATTACAGGAATAATAAATATTATTGGAATTACTTTTATTTGCATTTGGTCTTGCTTACTTCTTCTTGGTGAAAATAATTATGAAGCAATTAATTTATTTTTAAAATCATTATTTGGAAAATTTATCATTTTGGGAATCACATGGTCCTTTTCATTTCAAATATTAAGTGAAATTCGTCACTTAATAATGGATCTAGGTTATGGTTTTGAACTGAAGATAACTAGGATTACAGGTTTAATAGTAATATTGGGATCAATAATTTTGACAATTATTTTTTTTACATTAGGAAAAAATTTTATTTAGTATGATTAGCGCAACTAAAAAATGGATTTTTCTAAAGATAAGTGGAGCTTTGCTAGTTCCATTGATGACATGGTTTATTTTAAATTTAACAATGATTTACGATAAAGAATACTTAAATCTAATAGAATTTTTTACAAAGCCTTTATCTAAATTTTTGTTTAGTATTTTTATAATAAATGCTTATTTTTTTTCTGCTTTAAGTATAAGTGAGGTTTTTGAGGATTATATTAAAAATGATAAAATCAAAAGTGTCGCAAATAAGCTTTTATATGCATCAGCAGTAGTAATTCCTTTAATTACAATTATATTAATATCTAGGTTATGAGTTCATATAAAATAATAGATCATGAATATGACGTTGTAGTTCTAGGTGCTGGTGGTTCTGGTTTAAGAGCCGCTGTTGGTTTAAGTGAGTCAGGATTAAAAACTGCATGTATTTCAAAAGTATTCCCAACAAGAAGTCATACTTCTGCTGCGCAAGGTGGAATTTCAGCTGCACTTGGAAACATGGGTGAAGACGATTGGCGTTGGCATATGTATGATACTGTAAAAGGAGCAGATTGGTTAGGAGACCAAGATAGCATTGAGTATCTTTGCAAAGAAGCTCCTAAGGCAGTTATTGAATTAGAAAAATATGGTGTCCCATTTAGTAGAACAGAGGATGGCAAAATTTATCAAAGACCTTTTGGAGGAATGACCAAAAATTATGGAAATGGAATAGTTCAAAGAACATGTGCTGCAGCTGATCGAACAGGACACGCAATTTTGCACACTCTATATGGTCAAGCTTTAAAACATAAGACAGAGTTTTTTATTGAGTATTTTGCTCTCGATCTTTTAATGAAAGACGGGGAATGTAAAGGATTGATAGCATGGAATTTAAATGATGGAACTATTCATCGATTTAGATCTCATATTGTTATCATAGCTACAGGTGGCTATGGAAAAGTTTACTATTCTGCAACATCTGCTCATACATGCACTGGTGATGGAAATGCAATGGTGTTAAGAGCAGGTCTACCGTTACAAGACATGGAGTTTGTACAATTTCATCCAACTGGAATTTATGGACACGGCACATTAATAACAGAAGGTGCGAGAGGTGAAGGAGGTTATCTTACAAATTCTAAAGGTGAAAGATTTATGGAAAGATACGCGCCTAAAGCTAAGGATTTAGCATCTCGTGACGTTGTAAGCAGGTCAATGTCAATTGAAATTAATGAGGGAAGAGGAGTAGGAAAAGATCAAGATCATGTTCATTTGAACTTAAGTCATCTAGATAAAGAAATTATAGAAAGTAGATTGCCAGGTATAACAGATGCAGCAAGATTATTTGCCAATGTAGATGTTACTAAGGAACCAATTCCAGTTGTTCCCACAGTTCATTATAACATGGGTGGTATACCAACTAATTATAAAGCAGAAGTTTTGACTGTAAATGGTTCTGAAAAAACTGTTCCAGGACTAATGGCCATAGGAGAAGCAGCTTGTGTTTCGGTTCATGGAGCAAATAGATTGGGGTCTAACTCTTTAATTGATCTTGTTGTTTTTGGAAGAGCAGCTGCAAAAAGAGCTGCTGAACTTATTAAACCTGGTACATCACATGAGGAAATTAGTGAGTCAGAAACTCAAAAATGTTTAGATCGTTTTGATAAGATTAGAAACTCTGATGGAGATATTGGTACTGCTGAACTAAGACTGTCCATGCAAAAAACAATGCAATCAAAATGTGCAGTTTTTAGAACAGAAAAAACACTTAAAGAGGGTGTTGATGAAATAAGAAAAACATTTGATGGAATGGACTCTTTATCGGTTAAAGATAAATCTTTAATATTTAATACTGACCTAGTAGAAACTTTAGAATTTGATAATTTGATAAGACAAGCTGTTGTGACAGTTGACTCTGCCTATAGTAGAAAAGAAAGTAGAGGAGCTCATGCAAGAGAAGATTATCCAAAAAGAGATGATGAGAAGTTTATGCAACATACATTAGCTTGGTGTGATGGAAAAAAATCAAAAATAAGTTATAGAGATGTTCATAAGTCTACGTTAACCAATGAAGTACAGTATTTTCCACCTCAGGAGAGAGTATATTAATGGTGCAAATCAGTTTACCTGAGAATTCCAAAACGAAAAAAGGTAAATATTTTAAAGATAAAACCGGCTCAAAGAATTTAAGAAAAGTTAACATTTATAGATGGGATCCATCTTCAGGAGAAAGTCCGAGAGTCGACACATATGAGGTTGATATGAATAATTGCCCATCAAAAGTATTAGATATTTTAAATAAAATTAAAAATGAAATAGACCCCACTCTTGCTTACAGACGATCATGTGCTCACGGTGTATGTGGATCGTGTGCAATGAACATGGGTGGTAAAAATGGTCTTGCTTGCACAACTCCTCATGAAAATATTGATGGAGATATTGATATTTATCCGTTGCCACACTTAAAAGTTAAAAAAGATTTAATTGGAGATTTAGATGGATTATACAAGCAATATAAATCTATTGAGCCATGGTTAAAATCGAGTTCAAAATCTGAGTCAGCTGAGTTAATTCAGTCAAAAGAAGATAGAGCTAAGCTTGATGGCGCTTATGAATGTATTATGTGTGCTTGTTGTTCTACTTCTTGTCCAAGTTATTGGTGGAATGGAGATAAGTATTTAGGACCTGCAGTTTTATTACAAGCTTATAGATGGATCATTGACAGCAGAGATGAGGAAAGACAAGCCAGATTAAAAAAAGTAGCTGATGAATTAAAATTATATCGTTGTCATACTATTCTAAACTGTACTAGTGCATGCCCTAAAGGTTTAAACCCTGCAAAGGCGATCGCTGAAATAAAAAAAATGTTAGCAACAGCCAATATTTAAACAATAGACTAATAAGAATTTTTACTTTAAAAGATCCTATTCATGAAATTAATTGAACATTTTGTAGGTGGAAAAATAATTTCCGGAAATTCAGATAAAAAAGGAAAAGTTTTTAATCCCGCTACTGGCGAACAGGAAAAGGAAGTAAGACTTGCCTCCTCAAGTGATTTAGATCAAGCAGTAGAGATTGCAAAAAAGGCTTTTGAGACATGGTCATTAAAACCTTCACTTCAAAGAGCAAGGATAATGTTTAAATTTAAAGAGTTAATTGAAAAAAGTTCTGATGAATTGACACAATTAATTGTTTCTGAACACGGAAAAGTTTATGAGGATGCAAAAGGCTCATTAACACGAGGATTAGAAGTTGTAGAATTTGCTTGTGGAATTCCACATTTACTTAAAGGAGAATTTTCAGAAAATGTAGGGACAGATGTTGACAGCTGGTCAATGCGTCAACCACTAGGTGTTGTTGCTGGAATAACACCATTTAATTTTCCAGCTATGGTTCCGATGTGGATGTTTCCAATTGCTATTGCATGTGGAAATACATTTATATTAAAGCCATCAGAAAAAGATCCCTCTTGTGCAATAAGATTAGCAGAATTATTAAAAGAAGCTGGTCTTCCAGACGGTGTATTTAATGTGATTAATGGAGACAAAGAATCAGTGGATGCAATTTTAAATAACAAAAATATTAAAGCAGTTAGTTTTGTCGGTTCAACTCCTATTGCTAAATATATTTATGAAAATTCAGCAAAAAATGAAAAAAGAGTCCAGGCATTAGGAGGAGCTAAAAATCATTTAGTAGTAATGCCAGACTGTGATTTAGATGGTGCTGTGAATGGCTTAATGGGTGCAGCTTATGGCTCCGCTGGAGAAAGATGTATGGCTCAGTCAGTGGCTGTAGCAGTTGGTGATATTGGAGATGAACTAGTGTCTAGATTATCAAAAAAAGCAGAGGCTTTAAAAGTTGGACCAGGAATGGACAAAAACTCTGAAATGGGCCCTTTAGTCACTAAAGAACATTTAGAAAAAGTAAAAAGTTATGTTGATTTGGGTGTAAAAGAGGGTGCAAAATTAGTTGTCGATGGAAGAAATTTAAAGTTACAAGGATATGAAAATGGCTTTTACATTGGTGGCTGTTTATTTGATAACGTTAAAAAAGATATGAGGATTTATAAAGAGGAAATATTTGGCCCAGTTCTATCTGTAGTTAGAGTTAAAACTTTTGAGGAAGCTTCAAAATTAATAAATGATCATGAATACGGAAATGGCGTAAGTATTTATACAAGAGATGGAGACGCTGGAAGAACATTTGCAAGCAAGATTCAAGTTGGAATGGTTGGTATAAATGTACCAATACCTGTTCCGATGGCTTTTCACAGTTTTGGTGGTTGGAAGAGGTCTTTGTTTGGAGATAGTGCGATGCATGGGATGGAAGGCATAAAATTTTATACTAAATTAAAAACGATAACTTCAAGATGGCCCTCAGGAATTAGATCTAATGCTGAATTTGTGATGCCAACAATGAAATAATAAACAATGAGCAAAATATCTTTAATTGGAGCAGGTCAAATAGGTGGGACTTTAGCTCATTTATTTGGAATAAAAGAATTAGTAAATGAGGTAGTTTTATTTGATGTTGCAAGCGGTGTTGCAAAAGGAAAAGCGTTAGATATTGCGCAATCATCATCTGTAGATGGTTTTGATGTTAAATTTTCGGGGACTGATAATTACAAAGACATAAAGGACTCAGATGTAATTATAATTACAGCTGGTGTGCCGAGAAAACCTGGTATGAGCAGAGATGATTTACTTGGTATAAATTTAAAGATTATAAAGCAAGTTGCAGAAGGAATTAAAAAAAATTCACCTGATGCATTTATAATTTGTATAACAAATCCATTAGATGTAATGGTAATGGCTTTTCAAAAATTCTCAGGCATTTCAGCAAATAAAGTAGTTGGCATGGCGGGTATATTAGATAGCTCCAGATTTAAGTTATTTTTATCTGAAGAATTTAGCGTTCCGGTTAAAGAAATAGAGGCAATGGTGATGGGTGGTCATGGTGATACAATGGTACCTCTTCCAAGATTTACTAAAGTTTCAGGAAAACCTTTATTAGATTTAGTTAAAGAAGGAAAAATTTCTCAAAAAAGATTAGAGGAAATAAATCAGAGAACAAGAGATGGTGGAGCTGAGATTGTAAAGTTTCTTGAAAAGGGTTCGGCTTTCTATGCCCCAGCAGCTTCAGGAGTTGAGATGGCTAAAGCTTATCTTAGAGATGAAAAAAAAATGCTTCCATGTGCTGCGTATTTAAATGGCGAATATGGTATCAAAGATATATATGCTGGAGTTCCAATTATAGTTGGAAAGAATGGTGTCGAAAAAATAGAGGAAATAAACTTAGATGAGAAAGAAAAATCTGAATTTCTTCATTCAATTGATGCAGTAAAAAAACTCTGGGAAGCAGCGTCTAAAATAGATCCAGATTTAAATAAATAATGAATATACACGAGCATCAGGCAAAACAAATTTTAAAAAAATTTGGAGCGATTGTACCAGATGGTGTATTTGGTTTAACGGTTGAGGAACTTTTAAAGAAATGTAAGTCATTAAAAACAGAAAAATATGTTTTAAAAGCTCAAATTCATGCAGGTGGAAGAGGGAAAGCGGGAGGTGTAAAAATTCTGAATAATATCGAAGAACTTGAGAAATCAGCCAAAGAGCTTTTAGGAAAAAAATTAATAACTCATCAGACAGGACCTGAAGGAAGAGAAGTTAAAAGATTATATGTTGAAGTTTCATCAGATATCGAGAAAGAATTTTATTTATCATGTTTGGTAGATAGAGCTACTTCAAAAATTGCTTTTATCTCTAGTGATCAAGGTGGAATGGACATTGAGGATGTAGCAAGCAAATCACCTGACAAAATTTTGACAACTAAAGTAGAATTAAAAGAAGAAATTTCAAATGAGGAGTGTGAAAAGATTATTCAAATATTTAAATTAGATAACAATCCAAAAATCGAGGCAATATCTTTAATTAAATCAATCTATAAGATGTTTGTTGAAACCGACGCTAATATGGTTGAAATAAACCCTTTAATACTCACAAAAGAAAAAAAAATTATTTGTTTAGATGCAAAGGTAAATTTTGATAGTAATGCTTTGTTCAGACATCCTGAAATTTTAGAACTTAGAGATTTGAATGAGGAAGATCCTACCGAAATTGAAGCTAGTAAACATGACCTAGCTTATATCAAATTAGATGGCAGCATTGGATGTATGGTTAATGGAGCTGGTTTAGCAATGGCCACTATGGATATAATAAAATTATATGGAGAAGAGCCAGCAAATTTTTTAGATGTTGGCGGGGGAGCATCAAAAGAAAAGGTCTCAGCGGCTTTCAAAATAATTTTGTCAGATAAAAATGTAAAAGGTATATTAATCAATATTTTTGGTGGCATAATGCGATGTGATGTTCTAGCTCAAGGCGTTGTAGATGCTGCAAAAGAAATGAAAATCAATGTTCCTTTGGTAGTCAGACTAGCTGGCACAAATTTTAAAGAAGGTAAAGAAATATTAGATAATTCAGGTTTAAAATTAATATCTGCTGAAAATTTAGATGATGCAGCCAAAAAAATTGTTGAGGCAATTAAGTAAATGTCAGTTTTAGTTAATAAAAATACTAGATTAATCTGTCAAGGATTTACAGGTTCACATGGAACATTTCACTCTGAGCAAGCAATCAAATATGGAACAAATTTAGTTGGTGGAGTGACACCAAAAAAAGGTGGCCAAAAACATTTGGGCCTTCCAGTTTTTAATACAGTGAGAGAGGCAAGAGAGTCTGAGGGAGCTAATGCAACTATGATATACGTCCCAGCTAAATTTGCAGCTTCAGCAATTATTGAAGCAGTAGATGCATCGATAGAACTGATTGTATGTATAACTGAGGGAATTCCAATTCAGGACATGTTAAAAGTTAAACAGAAATTAAATAATTCAAAAAGTAGATTGATTGGCCCCAACTGTCCAGGCGTCATAACTCCTGATGAGTGTAAAATTGGCATAATGCCTGGAAGCATTCATAAAAAAGGAACAGTTGGAATAGTTTCAAGATCAGGAACTCTTACTTATGAAGCAGTAGCTCAGACTACAGAAAATAGATTAGGACAATCAACTTGCATTGGAATTGGAGGTGATCCTATAAATGGTACAAATTTTATTGATTGTCTAGATCTTTTTTTAAATGACGAAGATACTCAATCAATTTTAATGATTGGTGAAATTGGAGGAACAGCTGAGGAAGAGGCTGCAGATTTCATTAAGAATCATAAAATAAAAAAACCAATTGTTGGATTTATAGCAGGCGTTACTGCCCCACCAGGACGAAGAATGGGTCATGCAGGGGCTATAATTTCAGGTGGTAAAGGCGGTGCGAAGGAAAAGATTAAAAAAATGGAGGATTGTGGAATAACTATGGCAAACTCTCCATCAAAGATTGGAAAAACATTATTAAATAAATTGTCTAATTGAAAAATTTCTTTCTAGGTCTATATTAACTAATAGCGATGTCATCTTCTAAAAATCTTGAATTTGAAAAGACTGCTTTCTTAAGTAAATCCAATAGCACTTTTATTGAGGAGATGTATCTTAAGTTTGTTAATAGTGATCCATCTTTGCCTGATAGCTGGAAAATATATTTTAATCAGATCGGTGATGATGCAGACATAATTGTAAATGAAATTAACGGTCCATCTTGGAGTCCTTCAAAAAAAGTATCAATCCAAAAATTACAAAATTTGAATAATGGTAAAGAAAATCAAGGTGAATTAGTTCCAAAACAATCTAATGCAAATTCTATAAAAGCTGTTGCTATGATTAGATCTTATAGACAGAGAGGTCATTTGATTGCTAAATTAGATCCTCTAGGTCTTTTGAAGGCTGATTATTTAGAAGAACTCCATCCTGAGTCATATGGATTTAAGAAGGAGGAATATAATAATAAAATTTTTTTAGATGGAGTCATTAACAGACAATATTCTAGCATTTCTGAAATTTTAAAATTTTTAAGAGATAAATATTGTGGATCCTTAGGTTTTGAATATATGCATATCTCAAATCCGACTGAAAGAAAATGGTTTAGAGACAGAGTTGAAAAAGCAGATGATTTTAAATTTACGCAGAATGGAAAAGAGGCTATTCTTAAAAAATTAATTCAAGCTGAAGGTTTTGAAAAATTTTTACATACAAAATATGTTGGAACAAAAAGATTTGGTTTAGATGGAGGTGAAAGTTTAATCCCCGCCCTTGAGCAAATAATTAAAATTGGTGGTCAATCAAAAGTAAAAGAAGTTAAAATAGGAATGTCCCATAGAGGAAGATTGAACGTTTTAGCCAATGTCTTACAAAAATCTTATAAAAGAATTTTCAATGAATTTGCAGGAGAAGTTAGTTCAAAATCAGAGGATGACACAGGAGATGTCAAATATCATTTAGGGGCTTCATCAAACAGAGAATTTGATGGAAATCATGTGCATGTAAGTTTAACAGATAATCCATCACATCTTGAAGCAGTAAACCCTGTGGTATTAGGACAAACAAGGGCTAAACAATATTTCCATAAGGATAGAGAGAGAAATAAAGTTATACCAATTTTAATTCATGGAGATGCAGCCTTTGCAGGCCAAGGAGTTGTAGCAGAATGTTTTGCAATGTCTGGTCTTCCAGGACATAACACAGGTGGAACCATCCATATTATAGTGAACAACCAAATAGGATTTACTACAAGTCCAAGATTTGCAAGATCATCACCTTACCCTTCTGATATTGCTAAAATGGTTGAAGCGCCAATTATCCATGTTAATGGTGATGACCCTGAGGCAGTTGTTTATGCCGCGAGAATAGCAACTGACTTTAGATTAAAATTTAACAGAGATGTTGTTATAGACTTAATTTGTTATCGAAGATTTGGTCATAATGAGGGGGATGAACCGTCTTTTACTCAACCATTAATGTATAAAAAAATCCGTTCACACCCTTCAACCATCAAAGTTTATGGTGAAAAATTAATAAATGAAGGATCAATTACTGATGATTATTTTAGAACATCTGTAAAAGAATTTAAGGAATTACTTGATGATCAATATAAGAATGCAAAAAATTATAAGCCTAAAATTGAATGGTTTGAGGGTACATGGTCAAGATATAAACCAGCGAGAGGAAAAGATAAAAGAGGTGTTACGGGTTATGATGTTAAAAAATTAAAAAATATTTCTGAAAAAATAAATACAATACCTAAAGAAATTAACATCCATAAAACTATTGCTAAAGTCTTAGAAAATAGAAAATCAAACGTTAATAATGAGGAAAAAATTGATTGGTCTACGGCTGAAGCTTTAGCTTTTGGATCTTTATTAGAGGAAGGTTACCCAGTAAGATTAGTAGGTCAGGATTCAGGAAGAGGTACATTTAGTCAAAGACATTCAGTATTAAGAAATCAAATAGACAATTCTCGATATGTTCCGTTAAACAAAATATCTAAAAATCAAAAGAATTTTGAAATTGTAGATAGTTTCTTATCTGAATTGGCTGTTTTAGGCTTTGAATATGGTTATAGTTTAGTTGAACCTAATACACTTACAATTTGGGAAGCCCAATTTGGTGATTTTGCTAATGGTGCTCAAGTAGTCATAGATCAATTTATTGCTTCAGGAGAAAGAAAATGGTCAAGAGCTTCTGGGTTAGTTATGTTATTGCCTCACGGCTATGAAGGTCAAGGTCCTGAGCATTCTTCTGCTAGATTAGAAAGATTTTTACAATTGTGTTCAAATGACAATATGCAGGTAATGAATTGTACGACACCTGCAAACTATTTTCATGCACTAAGAAGACAAATGCATAGAGATTTCAGAAAACCTCTAATTATAATGACTCCAAAATCTTTACTTAGACATAAACATTGTGTTTCAAGCTTAAGCGATTTTAGTAAAAAAAACACATTTCATAGAGTTTTATGGGATCACGCAATAGATCCAAAAGTAAAAGGTTTTATTAAATTGAAAAAAAAGGAAAAAATTAAAAAAGTAATTTTATGTTCAGGAAAAATTTATTTTGATTTGCTTGAGGCAAGAGAAAAATTTAAGAAAGAAGATCTAATATTTTATAGAATTGAGCAACTTTATCCTTTTCCAGCTAAGGCACTTGCAAAAGAGCTAAAACCTTATGCAAAAAAAGCTAAATTTTATTGGTGTCAGGAAGAGCCAAAAAATATGGGAGCTTGGTTTTCTGTTAGAGATTATATCCAATGGACATTAGATAATATAAAGGCTAATAATAAAAAGATTTCTTATATTGGAAGAAGTCCAGATGCGTCACCAGCTACTGGTTATGCAAAAAGACACATTTCACAACAACAAGAAATTATTAAGAAAGTTTTTGAATAATTTAAAATGAGTGAAAAAATATTAGTTCCAGCTCTTGGAGAAAGTATAACAGAGGCAACGGTTTCAAAATGGTTAAAGAACCAGGGAGATTCGGTTGAAGCTGATGAGCCAATTGTAGAGCTAGAGACAGATAAGGTAAATTTAGAAGTCCCTTCACCGGTGACAGGGCAGCTATCCAAAATAAATTCTAAAGATGGTACAGTAGTTCAAGTTGGAGAAATTTTAGGCTCGGTTTCTGAAACTGATATTAAAGTAGAGAAAACAGATGAAATCACAAAAATTCAGCCAACAAATTTACAAAAAGATGAAAAGTTAAATGAGGAAGACAATGTAATAAAGTTAGATCCAATTAAAGAACAAGTTGAACCAGATATTTTTGAGGAAAAAGAAAATAAAAATAATGTGAAAGAGGAGCCTCTAGTTTTAACAGATGAAATAAAAAGCAGTGAAACAGAGGAAAATTCTTCCGAAGAAAATCAAATTTTATCCCCAGCAGTAAGAAAAATCGTAAATGAAAATAATATCGATCTTAAATCAGTAAAAGGATCAGGAAAAGATGGTAGAGTTCTCAAAGGTGATCTAATAAGCTTGATGGGAGTAAATCCGTTACCTTCCGAAAGAAAAATTAAATATGGTCAGGAAGAGAGAATTAAAATGACCAGGTTAAGACAAACAATAGCAAAAAGACTGAAACAAGCACAGGAAAATGCTGCACTACTCACTACCTTTAATGAAGTAGACATGACAAATATAATTAACATGAGAAAAGACAACCAGGAAGATTTCCAAAGTAGATATGGTATTAAGCTTGGCTTTATGTCATTTTTCGTTAAGGCTTGTATAGTGGCTTTAAAAAATTTCCCAGCTGTTAATGCTGAAATAGATGGGGACACAATTGTTTACAAAAATTATTATAATATAAGTTTTGCAGTTGGAACAGATAAAGGTCTTGTAGTCCCAGTTTTAAAGAATGCAGACGAACTATCTTTTGCAGACATTGAAAAAAATATTAAAGAAATTTCTGAAAAAGCAAAAAATGGAAAACTTGTAATTGAAGATCTCCAAGGAGGTACTTTCACTATTAGCAATGGTGGAGTTTATGGGTCGATGCTTTCAACTCCAATTCTAAACTTACCTCAATCTGGAGTATTAGGGATGCATAATATTGTCGATAGACCTATTGTAGTGGATGGTGAAATTAAGATAAGACCAGTAATGTATTTAGCATTATCTTATGATCATAGAATTATTGATGGTAAAGAGTCCGTATCCTTTCTTAAAATGATTAAAGAGAGTCTTGAGGACCCTAGAAGGTTATTTTTGGATATTTAGGATGTCAGAAAAATTTGAAGCAGTAGTCATAGGAGGCGGCCCAGGAGGTTATGTTTGTGCAATTAGACTTGCCCAACTAGGATTAAAAACTGCATGTATAGAGTCCAGAGGGTCTCTTGGTGGTACATGCCTGAATATTGGTTGTATCCCTTCAAAAAGCTTACTTAATTTGTCTGAGGAATTTCACAAAGTTAAAGGTTTAGCAAAGAAAGGTATTGAAATAGGAGAAGTAAAACTAAATCTTGATAAAATGATGAAGAGTAAGGACAAAGCAGTCACTGTTCTTACAAAAGGTGTAGAATTTCTTTTAAAAAAAAACAAAGTTACTTACTTTAAGGGGCATGGAAGTTTTAAATCAAATAATGAAATCTTAATAAAAGATGATCAAAAAAAAGAAACAATAATTCAAACTGAAAAAACAGTTATAGCCACAGGATCTGTACCAGAATCTCTACCAGGTGTTGATATAGATGAAAAAATAATTGTTTCATCAACTGGGGCTTTAAAATTAGAAAAAGTACCCAATAAAATGGTTGTTGTTGGTGGAGGTTATATCGGTTTAGAGATGGGGTCAGTGTGGTCAAGACTTGGTGCAAAAGTAGAAGTTGTTGAGTTTTTGGATCATATAACACCTGGTATGGATAAAGAAATTTCATCTGAGTTTATGAAAATTCTAAAGAAACAAGGAATGAAGTTTAATATGCAAAATAAAGTTGAAACAATTCAAAAAAATAATTCAGGCGCAGCGGTCTCAACAATCGATAAAGACGGCAACAAAAATAATTTTGAATGTGATGTAGTTCTAATTTCAGTTGGCAGAAAGCCAAATACAGAGGGTTTAAATTTGAAAAATGCAGGTGTGAGTTTAGATGAAAAAAATAGAATAAAAACTGATAAGAAATTTAAAACAAATGTTGAAAATATTTATGCAATAGGTGATGTGATTGTTGGACCTATGCTGGCACATAAGGCTGAGGATGAAGGTATAGCAGTTGCAGAAAATATAGCGGGTCAATCAGGACACGTAAACTACGACACAATACCAGGTGTGATATATACTTCACCAGAGGTTGCCTCAATCGGTAAGACAGAGGAGCAATTAAAAGAATTAAATAAAAATTATAAGGTTGGGAAATTTTCATTCATGGCCAACTCTAGAGCCAAAGCTATAGATGATGCAGAGGGTTTTGTGAAAATTCTTGCAGATGCACAGACAGATAAAGTTTTAGGTGCACATATAATTGGCCCCCATGCAGGAGAATTAATTGCTGAAATCGGTGTTGCTATGGAATTTGGTGCAAGTGCAGAAGATATTGCAAGAACCTGCCATGCTCATCCAACTTTTTCTGAAGCGGTTAAAGAAGCTGCGTTATCAGTAGATAAAAGAGCAATACACTCTTAATTTTTTTTCATATTATAAAAATATGAAATACCCGATTCTATTACCTAATATTTTTTCTTATCCTTTTACATATGAAAGTGAAATTAATCTTAAGCTTGGTGAATTCGTTCTAGTCCCTTTTGGAAAATCTAAAATAACAGGTGTAGTATGGAATGAATTTGAAAAAAATGATAAGAAAAAATTTAAAATAAAAAGTATCCTAAAAAAATTAGACATAACTCCGCTAAAGAAAGAAACGATAAATTTTTTAAATTGGTTTTCTGAGTATAATCTTATCCCTAAAGGAATGGCTTTAAAGCTTGTTTTGTTGAGCAACAATGCAATAGAGAAAATGGAAAAAAAAATTTATGAACCGTATAATAATAAAATAAAAAAAAATTCTTTTAAACTATCTATCAACCAAATTAAATCCCTAGAAAAAATGACTTATTCAGATAAAAAATTTAGAGTTCATGTTTTACAAGGTACAACAGGATCGGGTAAGACTTTAGTTTATTTTGAAGCGCTAAACTCTTTAATAGAAAAGGGTTTTCAATCATTAATTCTTCTTCCAGAAATAGGTTTGACCAATCAGTTTGAGCAAAAATTTTCAGAATATTTCGGATTTAATCCAGCAATTTGGCACTCTGGTATCTCCAAAAAAAAAAAAGAAATTATTTGGAGTGGTATTTCCTGTGGTGAAATTAAAGTTGTCATTGGTGCAAGATCTGCTTTATTTTTACCTTTTAAAAAATTAGGAATAATAATTGTTGACGAGGAACATGATCAATCTTTCAAACAAGATGAGGGTGTTACATATAATGCACGTGATATGGCTATTTCAAGAGCATCATTTGAAAACATTCCTGTCAACTTGATTACAGCAGTACCCTCCATAGAAACTTTTGAAAATATTAGAAAAGGAAAATATGAAATTTCTAGATTAAGTGAAAGATATAGAAATGCAGCATTACCTAACTATGAAATCATTAATTTAAACAATACAAAGCTTGAGAAGCAATCATGGTTATCAAATGAGATAATTGAAAAAGTAAATTTACATCTTGAGAAAAAAGATCAAGTTTTGTTTTTTTTGAATAGAAGAGGTTTTTCACCTAACGCATTATGTAACAAATGTCTTTCAAGCTTCACATGCCCAAATTGTACAATAAATTTGGTTTATCATAAGAATAAAAATAATTTGATATGTCATTACTGTGGTTTCAAATCGGAGTTAAAAAGAAGTTGTAAGAAAGGTGATAATTGTGAATTTATTTTTAGTGGACCAGGTGTTGAGAGAATTTCTGAGGAAGTAAAAAGAAAGTTTCCTGGTAAAAAAATTGATATTTTTTCAAGTGATACGATGAATAAAAAGAACTCAAAAGAAAAAATTAGAAAAATAATAAATAATGAAATTCAAATTTTAGTAGGAACTCAATTAATATCAAAAGGTTTTCATTTTCCTCACTTGAATTGTATTGTTGTTGTAGATATTAATCTTTCATCTCATGGTCACGATCTAAGAGGGGCTGAAAAGAATTTACAACTTTATCATCAGCTTTCAGGAAGAGCTGGAAGGACT
>CACJLZ010000007.1 GCA_902594395.1 uncultured Pelagibacteraceae bacterium | reverse complement strand
AAGGATATTAAATCTATTGTTAATTATAGCACGATTGTAAAACTCATTACGAAACTAGTTAAAAAAAAACATTATAACTTCCTAGAAACCTTAGCAGAGTCAGTCTTTGATGAATTATTTAAGGATAAAAGAATTGCAAAAATAATGCTAAAAATTGAGAAAATGGAAATTTTAAAAGAATGTTCATCAGTTGGTATTCAAATTACCAAAAAAAGAAGTCATGATAAGTTCTGAAACTGGAAAAGAAGTAATCAAAAAAGAGTTAGCTTTAATTCCCAAATTACCAGGTGTCTACAGAATGCTTAATGAGAAAGGAGATATCCTTTATGTTGGAAAAGCAAAAAATTTACCTAATAGACTTAAAAGCTATGTTGCAGAGAAAAATCATATTATAAGAACTGAAAGAATGTTATCTCAAACAAGAAAGCTTGAGATAACAACTACTTCAAATGAGAGTGAAGCATTATTACTTGAAGCAAATTTAATCAAAAAATATAAACCTAAATTCAATATTCTTTTAAGAGACGATAAATCTTTTCCATTTATTTTTATTGGAAATAAAGACCAATGGCCACAAATTAAAAGACATAGAGGAAAAAAAACAAAAGAAGGATTTTATTTTGGACCATTCGCTTCAGCTGGTTCAGCTAATTGGACTATAAAAATGATACAAAAAATTTTTCACTTAAGAGTTTGTGATGATACTGTTTTTAAAAACAGACAACGACCATGTATTTTATATCAAATCAAAAGATGCTCAGGTCCATGTGTGGGTTATATAGAAAAAAATGATTATAAAAAAACTGTTGATGATGCAATAGAATTTGTTTCTGGAAAATCAAGAAAGATACAGAAAAATCTTTCAGACCAGATGGAAAAAGAAAGTGAAAATTTAAATTTTGAAAAAGCAGTAATATTAAGGGATAGAATAAAATCTTTGAATATCATTCAATCATCTCAAAGAATTAACGAGGCAAATTTAATTGAGGCAGACGTAATTGCTGGATACAAAGAGTCTGGAAAAACATGTATTCAAGTTTTTTTTTATCGATCAAAACAAAATTGGGGAAATCAAGCTTTCTTTCCAAAACACGATCCTGATGAAAAACTTAGTGATATATTGAACTCATTTGTTTCTCAATTTTATGAAAATAAAAGTGTACCCTCATCAATAATAATATCAGAAGAAATAAAAGAAAAAATTTTAATCGAAAAAACTCTTTCTCACAAAGAAGAAAAGCAAATTAATATTTCAGTTGCAAAACGAGGTTCAAAATTACAAGTTATTCAACAAGCAATCAAAAATGCAAAGGATAGTCTAAATAGAAAACTTTATGAGAGTCAAAATAATAAAGAGTTATTTGACTCAGTGGCAAGCAAATTTAATCTAGAGACAAATATTAATCTTATTGAGGTTTACGACAACAGTCATATTCAAGGAACAAATAGTGTCGGGGCTTTAATTGCTTATGGCGACGAAGGATTTATCAAAAAAAGATACAGAAAATTTAATATAAAACTTTCACGAAATGAACAAGATGACTATGGGATGATGAGAGAAGTATTAAATAGAAGATTCAAGAGAGCTATCCAAGAAAAAGATAACTACCTCACCTTTCCCGACTTAGTACTTGTTGATGGTGGAAAAGGCCAATACTCAGTCGCTAGAGAAACTTTAAATGAACTAGGTCTACATGATTTACCAATTGTAGCGATAGCTAAGGGAAGGTTAAGAAATAGTGGAAATGAAACCTTTTTTCACAATGGTAAAGAGTTTAAATTCGAAAAAAAAGACCCCACTCTGTTCTTTCTACAAAGAATTAGAGACGAATCTCATAGATTCGCTATTAGTGCTCACAGGGCTAAAAGAAAAAAAGGGATAAGCAAATCATTGTTAGATCAGATTGAAGGTATCGGTTCTATTAGAAAAAGAGCTTTATTAAATCATTTTGGTTCAGCACGGGCTGTTGAGTCTGCTAGTCTCGAAGAGATAAAATCAGTTGAGGGTGTTGAGGCAAAAGTCGCAAAAAAGATATATAACTTTTTTCATGAATAATAAATATGCTTAAAAAAATACCAAATATTTTAACTATAGGCAGAATTTTAATTGTCCCTTTTTTTGTATTAGCTTTTTATTTGCCAGGGTTTTACGGAGACTTGACAGCACTAATATTATTTATAGTTGCATCATTCACAGATTTTTTAGATGGAATGCTTGCAAGATTTCTTGGGGAAGAGTCTAAACTTGGAGAATTACTTGATCCTATTGCAGATAAGATTATTGTTGCAACTGCTTTAATACTTTTGGTGATGGACGGAACTATTAGAAATTACGAAGTAATAGCAGCAATTATTATCCTAACTCGAGAAATTTTGATATCAGGATTAAGAGAATTTCTTGCTAAAGGAAAAATTAAACTTCCAGTTTCAAATCTAGCAAAATTAAAAACTGTATTACAAATGGTTTCTATTGCACTTTTGCTCTCAGGTGAAACTGGAAATAAAATAATTAATTTTCAAGATTATAATGCTCAGACTATAGGAATAATTCTTTTGTGGCTTTCGGCTGCTTTAACTCTTTTTACAGGATATGAGTATATGCGAAGAGGAATTGACCACGCGATCTCAGAAGATAATAGAGATTAAGCTGCTTTTTTTTTTCTAACCAGTTTCTGATAACTTTCGTTAAGGCCAATAACTAAATCGCAAACTTTATATTGATGTTCCGCAATACATGATACTGGTGTTACCTCTGCTGCAGTTCCAGTTAAAAAACACCCAGCAAAATTCTTTAGCTCTTCAGGTGTTATTTTTCGTTCATGAACTTTTATATTTTTTGATTTTGCAATTTCAATTACCGTTCTTCTTGTTATCCCATCTAAAAAAGAGTCTGGGATTGGTGTATGAAGTTCACCATTCGTATCTTTGAAAAAAATATTTGCACCAGTTGCTTCAGCAATATTTCCCTCATGGTCTAACATTAGTGAGTCTGTATAACCATTTTTTTCTGCCTCATGTTTAGAAAGTGTGCATATCATATAAAGACCTGAGGCTTTCGTGTCCCATGGTATTGTATTAGGAGCTGGTCTTCTCCAATTAGAAATATTCAATTTTATCCCTTCAATTTTTAATTTTGGATCAAAATATGATCCCCACTCCCAAGTTGCTATCGCAACATGAATTTTTGTTTGCTGAGCTGAGATTGCCATCATCTCACTACCTCTCCAAGCGACTGGTCTTACGTATCCATTTGCAACTTTTTGATTTTTAATTATTGAGTTTGATGCATTGTTAATTTCCTTTTCACTATATGGTATTTCAAATCCCATTCTTCTTGCAGAGTGAAAAAATCTTGACGTATGTTCTTCTAATTTAAAAATTGATCCATCATAAACTCTTTCTCCCTCAAAAACACAGCTTGCATAATGTAATCCATGGCTCAAAACATGAACTTTTACATTTTTCCAATCAACAAATTCGCCGTTGTACCATATTTTTCCTGATCTTTTATCGTAAGGTATCATGTGTGAAATTTAAAAATATTACTGAAAAATATCTTTGTATATATAATATGTCAATATAACTTACCTGTGATGAAAGAGCTTTTATATTTAAAAGATGAACAATTAAAATATTTAATTGAAAAATTATTTGTCAGTTATAGAGAATCCTTTGCTGATTCCAAAAAAATTCTCATTAAATACAACATTGGTTTGGCCCATCAAAAAACAATTCATTTAATATCGATGTACGAGGGCATTTCCATTTCTGAACTAATGGGAAAACTCAAGGTAACTAAACAAAGTTTAAACAGAGTTTTAAAAGATCTCATAAAACTCGAGGTAATTTTTTTCAATAAAGATGAGAACGATACAAGAATAAAACATGTTTTTTTAAATGAAAAAGGAAAGAAAATTTTTAAAGAAATTTTTGAAGTACAAAAAAAACGAATTTATAATGCCTTTCTTAATTCAAGCTCACAAGAGGTTATTAATTTTGATGAAGTTTTAAAAAGAATCATAAATGGATAATTTTATTGCCCACATTTTAATTGTAGATGATGATGAAGGAATAAGATCTTTAGTAAAAAAATATCTTAATGAAAAAAATTATTTGATAACCACTGCTAGTGATGCAGAGAAAGCTCACGAAAAAATAAAGATTGTAAAATTTGATTTAATTATCTTAGACATAATGATGCCTGGAAAAAGTGGGCTTGATTTTTTAAAAGAACACAAAAAAGATATCAACACACCTGTAATCTTATTGACTGCGAAAGGTGAACCAATTGAGAGAGTTGAAGGTTTAGAAATGGGCGCTGACGATTATTTACCCAAGCCATTTGAACCTAAAGAGCTAGATTTGAGAATTAGAAATATAATTAGTAAAACTAAAAAAAATAATTTGAAAAGAATTATTGAGTTTGAAAATGTTAAAATTGATTTAAACAAACAAATAATTTTTCAAAATAATTCTGAATTCAAAATTAATAATACTGAAAAAGTAATATTAGAAAAAATGATAAATAATCCAGGAAAAATATTTGCCAGAGATGAAATAGGTAAACTAATCGAACTGAATAAAGAGAGATCAATTGATGTAATTATAACGAGACTTAGAAAAAAAATTGAGATCGACCCGAAACATCCAAAATTTCTTCAAACTATTAGAGGTGCAGGTTATGTTTTATGGATTGAATAAATTTATTAAAAATTTGCTTCCCAAAAGACTGTTCTATAGAGCCCTTCTTATAGTTGCTATACCAGTGATCTTAATTCAATTAATAATTACTGTAGTCTTTTTTGATAGTTTATGGATTAAAACAAATAAAGGTATGACGAGAGCTCTTGTAAGCGAGATACAAACTTTTATAGAAGTTTACAACAAAGATGAATACGAAAAGAATGAAATAACTAATATATTTTCTCTTTACCAAGATTTAAATATTGAGTTTATTGAAGATGAAAATTTTAATTTTTTTTATAATGAAAGGTGGTTTAGCCCTATTGATAGATCATTAAGAAGAGAATTAAAATCTAAATTTGGACCTGAGTTGTTCTGGTTTAATACAACAAACTACAAAGAATTAGTTGATTTAAGAATTAAGTATGAAAATGGGTATTTTAAATTTATAGTTCCAAAAGACAGACTCACAAGTACTTCTGCAAGGTTGTTTGGGTTATGGATAACCGTACCAGCTTTTATTGTTTTAATTATATCTTTAATCTTTTTAAAAAATCAGACAAGACCAATTGCGGCATTGGCAAAAGCTGCGGAGAAATTTGGAAGAGGTGAAAATGTTGATGAGTTTAAACCTTCAGGTGCTGCTGAAATTCGTCAAGCTGGGTATGAGTTTGAAAGAATGAGAAAAAGAATAATTAGACATCTTAACCAAAGATCTGAAATGCTCTCAGGAATAAGCCATGATTTAAGAACTCCATTAACGAGGATGAAATTACAAACAGCATTTATAAAAGATAAGTCCTTGGCAAATAAATTAACAGAGGACATCAATGAAATGGAAAAAATGCTTAATGAATATCTTCAGTTCACAAGTTCTTCTTTTCTTGAAAAGGATGAGCTTTTTAATTTGAGTAATTTAATTGATGAAATAATAAGAAAATATAATAATCAAAATATAACAAAGAGTGTTCCTTCTAAAGTTTATTTCAATGGTAGGAAAAATTTGATCAAAAGATGCCTCAATAACTTAATAGATAACTCTACGAAATATGGAGATAAACTTAATATTGAATTATCAAAAAAGAAAATACATTTAGTCATCAAGGTTGAAGATGATGGACCAGGTATACCAGAAAGTGAGTATGAAAATGTTTTCAAACCTTTTTACAAAATTGATAAAGGAAGGGCGGACTCTAAATCAAGTGTTGGCTTAGGCTTATCAATAGCCTCTGATATAATAAGATCCCATGGTGGAAATATAAAGCTTAATAAATCTTCATTAAATGGTTTGGAAGTTAAGATTTTTTTACCTGTTTAATTTTTTTTTTTAAAACCTGTTTTTTTTCAAGCTTTTTTTCTAAATTTTCAACCCTCTTGGATAGAATATCAAACTCATCCTTACTTGTTAACTTCATCTTGAATACGATTTCATCCCTTTTAGATTTTAAAATGTTTACTATCTCATTTTTTAAGTCTCTTGATGAAACTAATCCCTGTTCTAAAAGTTTAGTAAATTTATCAAATACGAATTTTGAATTTTTCATATATTTATTAAATAAGTTATTATATCTTTAATCTATTATTATAATTAAAAATGTTCATTAATAATTTTGACCCAGTTGCATTTAGTATATTTTCATTAGAATTTAGATGGTATTCTTTATCATATATATTTGGAATTCTCGCTGGATGGGTTTTGGCAAAAAGGGTCTTTATAAAAGATGATAATTTAAAAGAGAAATTTGACGATTATATTACTTATATAATTTTAGGTATTATAATTGGAGGAAGATTAGGTTACGTAATATTTTACAATTTAGATTACTATTTAGAGAACATTTTTGAAATTTTTAAAATTTGGAATGGAGGGATGTCATTCCATGGCGGACTATTGGGTGTAATTGTGATGAGCATATGGTTTGCAAAAAAACATAATCATAATTCTTATATTTATCTTGATATTGTTTCGTTAGTCGCCCCAATAGGAATTTTTTTTGGACGTATTGCAAATTTTATAAATTCAGAGCTTTATGGCAAAGAAACAACTTTACCATGGGGAATTAAATTTGAAAAAATTGATGAAATATATCGTCATCCATCTCAACTTTATGAGGCTTTTTTTGAAGGGGTGATATTATTTTTTATATTGATATATTTTCGAAACATATCCTCAGCTAAGAATCCTGGTTTCCTATCTGGAATATTCTTAATATTTTACTCTGTTTTCAGATTTTTTATAGAATTTTTAAGAATGCCAGATGAACAATTAGGTTACGTTTTATTTAATTTAAGTATGGGGCAAATTTTATGTTTAGTTTTTTTTATATTTGGTTCTTATTTAACTTTAAAAAAATATGACCATCAAAAATAATTTTGAAATCTCTTTAGATAAATTTATCGATTTTGCTCTATATGATAAAAAAAAAGGATACTATATGCAAAAAAACCCTTTCGGATTAAAGGGTGATTTTATAACCGCACCAAATATTTCTAGAATGTTTTCTGAAATGATGGCTGTTTGGGTTTTAGGTTTTTGGGAAAATTTAGGAAGCCCAAAAAAGATTAATTTAGTGGAACTTGGTGCGGGAAATGGTGAAATGATGAAAATATTTTTAGAAACTTTTAAAAAATTTCCAGCATTTTTAAATTCATGCAATATTTTAATTCATGAAAAAAGTCTAAAATTAAAGAAAATTCAAAAAAATAAATTAGACAAAGAAAGAGTTATTTGGATTTCTGATCTAAAACAAATAAAAAAATTTCCAACTATTTTTATTGCAAACGAATTTTTTGATGCAATAGCAATAAAACAATTTGTTAAAAAAAAAGATTTTTGGTTTGAAAGATATGTAAATTTTAAAAATCAAAAAAAAGCTTTTTTTTGTGAAAGAAAGTTTAATATGAAAAAATTTGAAAAAGAAATTGATTATAATATTTCAAAAGATCAAAAATTTATTGAATATTCATTAATTGGAGTAAATTATTTAAAAAAAATCACTGAAATAATTAAAAAAAATGATGGCGGTCTTCTAATGATAGATTACGGTTATATGGAAAAAAAAATGAAAAATACTCTTAAATCGATTTCAAATCATAAACATAGCAGTGTTTTAAAAAATATCGGTACTTCAGATATTACTCATAATATCAATTTTTTCTTATTTAAGAAAATAATAAAGAAATTAGGTGGTTTAAATGATTTAATAACGACTCAAGGAAACTTTTTAGTAAAATTAGGAATAAAAAATAGAGCAGAAATAATATCTCAAAATCAAAGCTTTTCAAAAAAAGCAGATATTTATTTTAGATTAAAAAAATTAATAGATGAGAAAGAAATGGGAAATTTGTTTAAAGTAATGTTTATCAAAAATAAACGCAATAAATATAAGTTGGGGTTTAGTTGATAGTTTCAAAAAAATTATCTAAATTTAAAGAGATCAGTCATGGTTTTTTTGATAAAAAAGGTGGGTGTTCGAAAGGTATTTATAGAAGTTTAAATTGTGGACCAGGTTCTAAAGATAATAAAAAAAAAGTTATTGAAAATTTAAGGATTGTAAAAAATAAGATTAGTAGAAATTCAAAAAATATTTTTTTATTACATCAAATACATAGTAATAAGTTTGTTTTCATCAATAAATATTCCAAATATCTTAAAAAAAAGAAAGCAGATGCATTAATTACTAATATTCCAAAATTACCAATTGCAATTCTTACAGCTGATTGCGCACCAATATTAATTTATGATAAACAGAAAAAAATGATTGGTGCTATTCACGCTGGGTGGAAAGGTGCATATAAAGGAATTATTTCAAAAGTAATAAATTTTATGATTAAAAAAGGCTGTGAAAAAAAAAATATAATTGCAGCTATAGGTCCATGTATTGCCCAAAAAAATTACAACGTAAAAGAAGATTTTAGAAGAAAATTTCTAAAAAAAGATAAAAGAAATATGGTCTTTTTTAAAAAAAGAAAAAACTTAATTTGTTTTGATTTATCAAAATATATTAAATCACAACTCAAATTAATGAAAATTACAAATCTAGATACAATAAATATTGACACTTTTCCTAAAAAAAATAATTTTTTCAGTGCAAGAAGGTCTTTGCGTTTAAATCATGATGATTATGGTAGAAATATTTCATTAATTATGATTAATTAGGTTTTTCAATGAAATTATTAACTGGAAACAGCAATAAAGTTTTAAGTAAAAACATTGCTAAATATTTAAAAACAAAACTGGTAAATTCCAGTATTAGAAAATTTGCTGATGGTGAAATTTATATTGAGATAAATGAAAACATAAGAGGGAACAGTATTTTTATTGTTCAATCTATCTCTTCTCCAGCAAATGATAATTTAATGGAACTGTTGTTATGTATTGATGCTCTAAAGAGGTCATCAGCAAAAAATATAACGGCGGTAATACCGTATTTTGGATATGCAAGACAAGATAGAAAGGTTGTTCCAAGAACTTCCATATCTGCAAAACTTGTCTCTAATTTAATAACTCAAGCTGGTGCTGATAGAGTGGTAACTGTAGATTTGCATGCAGGTCAAATTCAAGGTTTCTTTGATATTCCTGTAGATAACTTATTTTCTACCCCAATATTTGCAAGACACGCTAGAAAGAAAATTAAAAGTAAAAAAATTATTTGTGTTGCACCTGATGTGGGGGGAACAGAAAGAGCTAGAGCACTTGGAAAACTTTTAAATGTAGGACTAGCTATTGTTGATAAAAGAAGACCAAAGCCAGGGCAATCAGAAGTTATGAATATCATTGGTGATGTAAAAGGACAAACTTGTATTTTAGTTGATGATATAATTGATTCAGGTGGTACAATTGTTAATGCAGCAAAAGCTTTGAAATCTCTTGGTGCAAAAGATGTTTATGTTTACATTACTCATGGGGTTTTAAGTGGAGATGCAATTAAAAAAATTAAAAGTTCAGTAATTAAAAATTTAGTTATAACTGATACGATAGACAATGTTCATAAAACTAAAAATGTTAAAAATATTGAGGTTTTACCGATATCAGGTCTTATGGGTGAAGCAATAAAGAGAATTTCAAATTCAACATCGGTATCAGATTTATTTAAATAAATTTCTTGATTATTTGTAAACATGGGTTAAAAACCTCTTCTTTATGAATTCAATAGAAGCTAACATTAGAAATAATAAGACAAAAGGTCAACTTAACAGCATAAGAAGTAGCGGAAATGTTCCTGCAATTATATATGGTGGAAATGACCAAAATCAAAAAATATCTATTTCAAAGAAATTACTAAAAACTTTAATAGAAAAAGAAAATTTTTTTTCAAATATAATTTCATTAAATGTTGAAGGTAAACCACAAAATGTATTACCTAGAGAAATTAAATATCATATTTTGACTGATGAACCCACTCATGTAGATTTTTTAAGAGTCTTACCAGGTGTAAAAATTAAAATTGAAGTACCTGTAAATTTTATAAATCATGAAAAATCTCCAGGATTAAAAAGAGGCGGAGTTCTTAATATTGTAAGAAGAAAAGTTGAATTAAAATGTCCAAGTGAAAAAATTCCTGAGAGCCTAACTTTGGATCTCGATGGAATTGATATTGGTGAGAGTTTTAAAATCTCCTCAGTTAAATTAGATGCAGAAGTTGTTCCAACAATTCAAGGAAGAGATTTTGTAATAGCAACATTAGCAGCTCCAACAGTTATGAAAGAACCAGAAAAACCTGCTGAGGCTGAAGCTGCAGAGGGTGAAGAAGGTGCAGAGGGTGCAACTGCGGCAGCTGCCGATGGGGATAAAGCTGCTCCTGAGGGTGATAAAGGAGATAAAAAAGAGGGTGATAAAAAACCTGCTGACAAAAAACCTCCTGAAGAAAAAAAATAATCAACTAAATTGAAAATTAATCAATAGATCATGCTTTTATTTGTAGGATTGGGTAATCCAACACCAGACAGTGAAAATAATCGACATAATGTCGGGTTTAAAATTATAGACGCTATTAATAAAAAATTTAGTTTATCAAAACAAAAACCAAAATTTAAAGGCCTATTAACCACTGGTAATATAGGAAATGTTAAAGTTTATGCCATCAAACCTTTGACCTTTATGAATAATTCGGGAATTTGCATTAGAGAGCTTATTGAATATTTTAAAATTGATGCTCAAGATGTAATAGTTTTTCATGATGATCTAGATGTAGAATTCGGAAAAATCAAAGCTAAATTTGGAGGATCAAGCGCGGGACACAATGGAATTGCCTCAATTGATAAGTTTATTGGCAAAGATTATTCTAGAGTAAGAATAGGTATTGGTAAACCCAAAGAAAACATCGAGGTTGCAGATTATGTTTTACAAAATTTTGATGAGGATGAGTCATTAGGTATTGAAAAAATATCAAACCATATAAATGACTCAATTTCTTTTCTTGTTGAAAAGAAATTAGATCTTTTTTCTAGTACAGTAAATAATAAATAATGAGTTTCAAGTGTGGGATCGTTGGTTTACCAAATGTAGGTAAATCTACTCTCTTCAATGCATTAACCAATTCAAGTAAAGCTCAAGCAGCTAATTTTCCATTCTGTACAATTGATCCAAATATTGGGGTAGTTAGTGTGCCTGATATTCGATTAGAAAATTTAGCCAAAATTTCTAAATCAAAAAAAATTATACCTACTAGTATTTCTTTTGTTGATATAGCTGGCCTTGTAAAGGGTGCATCTAAAGGTGAAGGTTTGGGAAATAAATTTCTATCTCATATCAGAGAAGTAGACGCTATAATACATATGATTAGGTGTTTTGACTCCAGTGATATTCAAAATGTAAATCTTACGGTTGACCCTGTTAGAGACCTTGAAATAATTGAAACAGAAATGAAGCTAGCAGATTTAGAATCTATTCAAAAAAGACTTGAGAAAAATAACAAAAAAAATATTGATGAGGATCAAATTAAAATTCTTCAAAGTTGTTTAGACTTAATTAATAATGATCAAGATTTAACAATTTTAAAAACAGAATTTACCAAAAAACAACTAAATTTGAGTGGTTTATTGTCTTTAAAACCCAAAATATTTGTTTGTAATGTTGATGAGAAAAGTGTCCAAAATGGAAACGGTTACACTAAATCATTCATAGAAAAATTTGGTTTAGAAAACACTTTGATTGTATCGGCTGATATTGAAAATCAAATCAATGAGTTAGATAATGAAGAAAGAAAAAACTACATGGAAATGATTGGTTTAAAGGACACTGGCTTGGATATGTTGATTCAAAAAGGTTATAAGATTTTAGAATTAGACACTTTTTTTACCTCAGGTCCTGAGGAAACAAGAGCCTGGACTATTCAGAAAAATTGTTTAGCTCCAAAAGCTGCTGGTGAAATACATACTGATTTTGAGAAAGGATTTATTAGGGCTGAGACTATTTCTTACAATGATTTTGTTGAAAATGATGGATGGGTAAATTCTAAAACAAACGGAAAAATGAGATTAGAGGGTAAAGACTATATTGTTAAAGACGGTGACGTTTTAAACTTTCGTTTCAATACGTGACCAGATTCTCTTCATACTAAAATAAACTAAAACTGTTAATATAATTAAATAAACTATTGCTTTAAAACCCATTTTATGACGTGTTTCTAAATGAGGTTCTGCAGTCCACATTAAAAAAGTTGTAACATCTTTTGCCATTTGTTCTACAGAAGCATTAGTACCATCTGAGTATTCTACTAAGCCATCAGAAAGTTGATTGGACATTTTAATCCTATTTCCATACATGAATTTGTTATAGTAAACACCATCATCTAAAGTCACCCCAGCTGGTGGATCTTCATATCCTTGAAGAAGTGAATAAATATAATCAACTCCACCACCTCTCGCTTTTACTAAAACAGTCATATCAGGCGGGTATGCTCCACCGTTTGCTGCTTGAGCAGCTTTTTCATTTTCGTAAGGCTTCACAAATTTATCCGACAATCTTCCTGGTCTCATAAACATCTCACCATCTGCATTGGGTCCATCTTTTACCTCGAAAGATGCTGCAATGGCTTTTGCTTGCTCCACTGAAAATTCAGGCCCACCCTCTTCCACTAGATTTCTATAACTTAGATATTTCATAGAATGGCATGAAGAACAAACTTCTTGATAAACTTGATATCCTCTTTGAAGGGCAGCTCTGTCAAATTTGCCAAAGGGACCTTTAAAACTCCAATCAGTTTTTAAATATTCAATTTTCTCAGCTGCATTAGAGTTAAATTGAAATCCGAAAAATAATGCTATTAAAAACGATATTCTAAAAAAATTTTTCACTGATCTTTAAAGCTATCCTTTTTTTTCACTGTAGCAAGATTAGGTGATCCACCCAAAATTGGTTCAGTAATACTCAAAGGAACAGGTGTGGTCCTCTCTTTGAATCCTAATACTGGCAGTACAACTAAAAAATGAAGGAAGTAATATGCTGTTGCAATCCTAGCAATTAATAAGTAAAGGCCCTCCGCTGGCATAGCTCCGACATATCCTAAAATTAAAACATCAGCTACTAAGATCCAATAAAACTGTTTATATAAAGGCCTGAAGACTGCTGATCTAATTTTTGATGTATCTAACCAAGGTAATGCAGCTAATATTAAAATAGCAGACAACATTGCTATCACACCAAGAAGCTTATCAGGAACCGATCGCAGAATTGCATAAAAAGGTAACAGATACCACTCTGGAACAATATGAGCTGGTGTTATAAGAGGATTTGCTTCAATATAATTATCAGCATGACCTAAAATGTTGGGTGTATAAAAAACAAAAAAAGCGAAAACAATCATAAACATTAATAAAGCAAAACCATCCTTGATAACTATGTAAGGATGAAATGGAACTGTATCTTTTGAGGGTTTTTTTATATCAATTCCAATTGGATTATTATTTCCAGGCACATGAAGAGCCCAAATATGTAAAACAACTAACCCTAAAATTAAAAAAGGAATTAAGTAGTGAAGAGTGAAAAATCTTGTAAGTGTTGGGTTATCTACTGAATACCCTCCCCATAACCATGTCACTATTCCTTCACCTACCAAAGGAATTGCACTAAATAAATTTGTAATAACTGTAGCTCCCCAAAAACTCATTTGTCCCCACGGTAAAACATAGCCTAAAAAAGCTGCTGCCATCATAAGAAGATAAATGATTATTCCAATAATCCATATAATTTCTCTAGGTGATTTATATGAGCCGTAAAACAAAGATCTAAATATATGAATGTACACTGCCAAGAAAAACATTGATGCTCCATTGGCATGTATATATCTTATTAACCATCCATAGTTTACATCTCTCATTATGTGTTCGACACTTTGGAACGCCATATCAGCATGTGCAATATAGTGCATTGCTAAAACTAATCCGGTTACAATTTGAGTAATTAAACAAAAAGTTAAAATTCCACCAAAGGTCCACCAATAATTTAAGTTTTTGGGTGTCGGATAATCTGTTAAATGATTTGCTAAAGTTAAAAGGGGTAACCTATCGTTAAACCATTTTCCAACTTTTGATTTCGGTGTATATTCGTGTCCACTCATAAAAAATTATCCAATCTTAATTGTGTTAGCATCAACAAATTTATATTCAGGAATTTCCATATTTGTTGGTGCTGGACCTTTTCTAATTCTTCCTGAAGTATCATAATGAGAACCATGACATGGACAGAACCACCCATTGTAATCTCCTTTTTGATCTAAAGGCACGCAGCCTAAGTGTGTACATACTCCAAGCATAACAAGCCACTCTGGATTTTTTGCACGATCTTCATCTTTTTCAGGATGCTTTAAATCTTCCAACTTAACAGATCTAGCTTCAGCTATTTCCTCTGAAGTTCTTCTTCTAATAAAAACTGGCTTTCCTCTCCATAACACAGTTATGGTTTTTCCTGGATTGACTGCGCTCACATCAACCTCAGTGCTTGCTAACGCTTTTACTGAAGCATCTGGGTTCATTTGATCAATCATAGGCCAGATCACTGCACCTGCACCAACGGCTCCGACCGCGTAAGTAGCTGTAAATAAAAAATCTCTTCTTTTAGTTTTCTTTTCCACTTTATAGGTTCTTATAATTCTATATGTTGATTTAGGTAGTTAATATATGATTACATATAATAAAAAAGTATTATTTTTCTACTGATAGAATGACACATAATCTAATTAATGACGGGCCAAAAATTGCACTATTTGAACCTGATATTCCTCAAAATACTGCTGCGATCATAAGAACTTGTGCCTGTTTGGGGGCAAAATTAGAAATAATAGAGCCTTGTGGATTTTTATTGGATGATAAAAGATTTAAAAGAGTTGTGATGGATTATATGGATGAAAAAGAGATTAGATATTATAAAGGCTCCGATCAATTTTTTGATGAAAAACAGAATCAAAGAATTATACTTATGACAACAAAAGCCTCTTGCTCATACACAGAATTTAAATTTAAAAAAAATGATACAATTTTATTTGGAAGAGAAAGTGCGGGAGTGCCTGAATATGTGCATAAAATGCTAGATCATAGATTAAAGATACCAATGAAAAATAATAAGCGATCTTTAAATATTTCTACTTCTGTAGCTATAATATTAGCAGAGTGCTTAAAACAAAATGAATTAATTTAAATGGATCTAGAAATTAAACAAAAATTGACAAGTAATTGGTTTAAATCTTTGCAGGAAATGTTCTGCAAAACTATTAGTGATTTTGAAAAAAACAAGATCAGTTTTAAGTCGACTACATGGAAGAGGAATTTAAAAAAAGATGAAGGTGGTGGTGAATATAGAATTTTAAAAGATGGAAAAGTTTTTGATAAAGTAGGTGTAAACTTTTCGGAAGTTTATGGAAAATTTCCAAAAAAATTTCAACAAAATATACCTGGTGCTCAAAAAAATCCTAAGTTCTGGGCATCAGGAATATCTGTTGTGATGCATATGAAAAATCCCTTAATTCCTGCAATGCATTTTAATACTAGATATATTTGTACAACTTTTGATTGGTTCGGTGGAGGTATTGATGTTACGCCATCAAAAAAAGATAACAAAGAAAAAGAAGCGTTTCATAAAACTCTTAAGGATATGTGTAATCGACATGACAAAAATTATTATAAAAAATATAAAAAGTGGTGTGATGAATATTTTTATCTACCTCATAGAAGTGAGCCTCGTGGAATAGGTGGTATTTTTTTTGATTATAAAAAAGATAATTTTGAAAAAAATTTTAAATTTGTCAGAGATGTTGGTGTTACCTTTGAGTCTATTTTTCAAAAAATTATAAGTAAAAAAATTAAAAAAAAATGGACTTCTAAAGATAAAGAAAATCAATATATTAAAAGAGGAAGATATGCAGAATTTAACTTGCTGTATGACAGAGGTACGAAATTTGGATTACAAACAGGTGGTAATGTTGAAGGAATATTAATGTCATTACCTCCCCATGCAAAATGGAGATAAAATGGATAAAGAGCCAATTACTCTAAATGGATTAAATAAATTAAAAGAGGAATTAATTTTTTTAAAAGAAAAAAAAAGACCTCAAATAGTTTCTGCAATTGCTGAAGCAAGATCCCATGGAGATTTGAAAGAAAATGCTGAGTATCATGCTGCAAAAGAGGAACAATCTCATAACGAAGGCAGAATAACAGAAATAAATGATATTATAGCAAGAGCAAACGTGATTGATGTTACTAAATTAAATAACGATGGCAAAGTAATTTTTGGTGCTACTGTATTTCTAGAAAATTTAGATACTGGCGAAAATATAAATTATAAAATAGTTGGAAAAGATGAAGCAGACTTAAAAAAAAAATTATTATATTTTCAATCACCAATAGGAAAAGGTCTTATTGGAAAAAATAAAAATGATCTTGTAGAAATAAATACTCCAGCTGGAATTAAAAACTTTGAAATTAAAGACGTGAAATATATTTAGCCTTTAACAATATTATCAATTTGTTTGTCAGAAATTTCAAAATTATTCCTTACCCACTCCTCCTCAATTAATTTCAGCATACTTCCCAATTGTCTTCCCTCTGGTATTTTATATCTTGTCATTAATAGATAAGCTCCAACAGGAAGACTTGGCACAATCTTATCCTTATATAATTCTAGTAAACTTAACATTTTTTTATCTACTTTCTTTGTTTTCATAATTTTAAAATTTAAAATATCCAATACTGCTTGCTTGCCGTCATAATATAAAACTTTATTTAAGTTGGCTTCATTTAATGTTTTTAACCCGTCCTTCTCATTATAAAAATTATTAATAACGTAAGCTCTTTTTTGATCTTTTTTTGAAATATTATATTTGTATAAAAAATATTCTAAATTATCTGTTCCATCTATTATCATTAAAAATAAAATAAATATAAAATCCAAGTCAACAAATATTTCTTTCTTAACTTTAATTGCATTAATAACACTTTTGATATTCTTCAGCTCTGGAAATATTAGCAATATTAATTCGATACTGAATTTATCTTTTGATAATTTTTCTAGTTGATTTGATTTTATTAATTTTTTTAACTCATCTAATAATCTCTCTTTAGATATAATAGAAATACCATTTATATTAATTTTTATTACTTTAATTGTTTCTTCTTTGTGGGGTTGTTTTGAATAACTTAAAAAAAATCTTAAATATCTCAATATCCTTAAATAATCCTCTTTAATTCTTTTTTCAGGGTTACCAATAAAGCTAACCTGCCCTATTTCAATATCTTTTTTTCCATTATAAGGATCGAATAAATTTCCATCTAAATCAGCATAAATAGAGTTAATAGTAAAATCCCTTCTCGCAGCATCTTTTTTCCAATCTTTTGAGAATTTTACCTTAGCGTGTCTTCCATCGGTAAAAATATCTTCTCTTAAAGATGTTATCTCAAACTTATAATCATCTATGATTGCTGTAATTGTTCCATGTTCAATTCCTGACTCGTAAAAATTTATGTTATTTTTTTTTAAAATTTCGGAGACCTCAAAAGGATTTAAATTTGTTGCTAAATCTATGTCGTCAACTTTCTCATTATTCAGTATTTTTCTCAAACAACCTCCAACATATCTAATCTCACTTTCAGAAGAATGAGTATTAATTGCTTCAAAAATTTTTTTCACAGGTGTTGTTAATGAAAGTTTTTTGATCTTATTTTTAAATGAGTAGAGGTTTTTTGAGCTCGAGAAGATTTTATTTAAAAAGTTTTTCATATTTGGCTGGGGCGCTAGGATTCGAACCTAGGATGCAGGTACCAAAAACCCGTGCCTTACCGCTTGGCTACGCCCCAATCTAATTTCGTATAACACAAAAAAAAGAATTTATATAGTTTTTGCAACTTTACACCAGCAATTTTTATATGTTCTACTAAACTTTTTTTTAACATCATCGCATAATTTTTTGGATTTAAAATATGCGACAATAGCTGAACCTGATCCTGTCATTCTTACAAAACTCTCATTTGAAGATTTTTCAAGAAAATGTTTGATATTTTTTAATTTGGGAAACTTAGACAGGGAAATTACCTCAAGAGAATTATTGAGTTTTTTCAAATAATCAAAGTTAAACATTTTCTTAGAGGGTTTATTAAATCTAGGTTTTGTAAATTTTTTAACACTTGAATATATATCTTTTGTTGAACATCCAAAACTAGGTTTGGCAATAAGCACATAAAATTTTTTGCAGTTTTTAAACTCTTTAATCTGATTATTAGATTTAAGAATTGTAAAAGTGGAATTAAGACCGAGAGCTACATCTGAACCTATTGATTTACAAATTAAACTTAGTTGTGCTTTACTGGGATTTATAAAGTTTTTCTTAATCAAAAATTTTAAAATATTTGCAGCATTCATGGACCCGCCTCCTAATCCGGATTTTGATGGTATATATTTGTTAACTTTTATCTTAAACTTATGGCTTGTAAGTAACTTTTCTTTCTCTAAAAATTCTAACAATTTTGAAATTGTGTTTTTTTTGCTAATGTTTTTTGAAAATTTCCCTTTGAATGAAATTATATGTTTTTTAGATTGAATTTTTTTAATTAAAATAACATCATGTAGTGTAACAAAACCAACAATACTCTCAATTTTATGTAATTCAGACGTTTTTCCAGTGATGTTAAGAGCTAAATTAATTTTAGCATATGACTTTACTCTGGAATAGTTCATCAGAGACCTTTTATAATTTTTAAATTTATTTTTTGTAATAATTCTTCATTCACATCTTCCATTTTAGATACACTTTTCCAAAAATATCTCGCTTGAATTTTTCTTCCTAACTTCCAAAGAATATCTCCATAGTGATCATTTACTATTGGATCATCTGGCATTAACTCAACTGCTCTTTTTAAATACGTCTCTGCTTTTACATAGTCATCTGTTAAAAAATAAGCCCAACCTATTGAATCTATTATGTAAGGATCATTTTCCGTTAAAGAATATGCTTTCTCTAACATTTCCATTGCTTCTTTAATTTTATGATCTCTCTCTAACCAAGAGTATGCCAAGTAATTAAGAACATACGCATCATCAGGATCAATTTCTAAAGATAAAAGCATATCTCTATCAGCTTCTTCATAATTTCCCATTCGTTCATTACTTGCTCCTCTTCTATAAAATAAATCCGATTTAATTTCTAAATCATAACTACTTATTTCTAAGACTTTAGTGTAATATCTTATAGCTAGCTCATATTCTTTTGCATTTTTATAAAAATTAGCGATATCAAATAAAATTTTTTCATTTGGTTTTTCAATTTTTTTAAAATTAGACTTAATAAATTTTAAAGACTCTTTTTGGTCAATTTCTTGTGAGATTATTTGGGCCTCTTTTTTTAATCTATACCAATAATAAAAATCATCTTCTTTTTTAAATTCTCGCAAAATTTTTTTGACGTGATTAAATTCTTTATTTGAATATTGATTTTCAGAGAGCAATGATAAATTATAATAAAATTTTGGATTTAAATAATTAGACAAATATAAATAAAAGTTAGATTTTATATAATCGTCTTGAGAGGAATATAAATTAGATATTAGAAACAAAAATTCACTTATTAAGTCATTGTGGTTTTTGCATGAAAAAACAGTTTTCATTTTTTTTTCATTACCATTTTCAATCCAGTTTTTACCTTGAGACAAAAGTAAAGAAGTATTAATAAATTTAATGTTATCAGTTATTTTTTTTGCTTCCTCTATTTGGTTATTTTCAATTAAATATGCTAAGTAAAAAAAAGTATACCTAGTTAAGTCTGCATCGTCATTACCAACCAGCTTAGAGAAAAAAGTTTTGGTTTTCGAATCTCCTAAATAACACCTTTGAAAGGTTGTTGAAATTATTGATAGATTTCCATAATTTTTTATATCATTGGGCAATCTTTTTTCTTTGAATACAAAAATGTAGTCTCTCAAATTATCTAAAATTGCTGAGTTAAATCGGTTGAGTTTAATGTATTTTTTAGACTTAGATATGTAATCCAATGCCTTTGAAAAATCCTCTCGTCTTATACTGTCTATTGTTAATAATAAGTATTTTTCAAAAAATTCTGATTTATTTTTATTTTGTTTAACAATATTTATAGCTTGATTTACTTTATTTTCTAAGACTAGAGAGTAAACATATCTTTTTAAATAAGGCTCATGTTTATTTAATAAAATCTTGGAAGTATTAAAAAAGTTTAACGCCTTTGAGTTATTTTTATTTTCAAATGCTACAATTCCGGAAAAATATTTTGATAAGTTTCTGGAGTCAAAATCATCAAAACTAGCACTTTTAGAATGCAGGGGATTTTGATAAAGTAAAAATAATATCAATAAAAATTTTAAATTTTTGACAAACATAATTGCACTTTATGACTAAAAAGATGTTAAATCAAAATGCCAAATATGATCAAAGATTTTTAGATAAAGTAGAGCCAAAATTTGAATTTAGTAATAAACCAATAAATAGACTTAAAATTGTAAAGGAAAATAGCGTTCAAAATAAAACAGGAAAAGAAGAGAGAATATTAAGACTGAAGAAAAAAATCAATTCAATTGAAGATTGTAATTTAAGAAATAATTCTAAAAATCTAGTTATGGGAGATGGTGACATAAATAGTCCTATAATGTTAATTGGAGAAGCTCCTGATGAAAAAGAAGACTTGGAAGCTAAAACATTTTGTGGAGATGTTGGCGTGCTTTTAAACAAGATGCTTTTAGCAATTAAAATTAAAAGAGAGAAAGTGTACTCTACTTACTCAATAAATTTTAGACCCCCTAATGATAGAAAGCCAACTACTCAAGAGATAAGGCGATATTCAATTTTTATAAAAGAACATATTTCAATTATAGATCCTAAAATTTTGATATTGATGGGTACCACTGCAATGGAGGCAGTAACGGGTCTTGGTAATCAAATCTCAAACGAAAGAGGAAATTGGAAAGAAATCATAATTGGAAACAAAACAATTCCTGTAATAATCACTTTTAATCCATCTTATTTAATTAGGTATCCAGATAAAAAGAAATTCTCATGGGAGGACCTAAAAAAAATAAGAAAAAAAGTAGAGGATTTAAATATTAAAATTTAATGAAAATAATTGCTGGAGTTGATGAGGTCGGTAGAGGAAGTTTGGTTGGACCAGTCTATGCAGCTGCAGTTATTTTAAAAAAATCTATAAATACAAAATTACTAAAAGATTCAAAAAGTATATCGAGCTCTAAACGCAAAGTCTTATTTAGCCATATTAAAAAAAATTCAATTTGGGCAATTGGAAAGGCATCATTGAAAGAAATTGAACGATTAAATATTTTAAATGCCAGTTTATTAGCAATGAAAAGAGCAATCAAAAAACTTAAGAAAAAACCTTCACTCGTATTAATTGATGGAAATAAATTGCCTGAATTAAAAAATTACAAACTTAAATCTATTATTAAAGGTGACCAAAAAATTCCATCTATTTCTGCAGCATCAATTATTGCTAAAGTTACACGTGATAAAATGATCTCAAATTTAAGTAAAAAGTTTAAAGGCTACAGTTGGCAAAAAAATTTTGGATATGGTACTAGTCAACATTTAAAAGCCATAAAAATTTTAGGGATTACAAAGCATCACAGAAAAAGCTTTTCTCCAATAAATAGATTAAAATAGTTTTCACGTAAAAACACTATATGTAGTTATCGACATGGTAAGTCATACAAAACGAGTCTAAATAATTCAATCATAGGTTGACCCAAGAATCTTTTTGGAGTCTAATTTATTATTTCAAAATGAATTTAGATTTTAAAAATAAATTAATTAACGGAGATAGCCTCCAGGAGCTAAAAAAAATTCCTGACGAGACTTTTGATTTAATTTTTGCTGACCCTCCTTACAACCTACAATTAAAAAGTGAATTAACAAGACCAGATAGATCTAAAGTAAGTGCAGTAAATGATAAATGGGATCAATTTGAAAATTTTAAAAAGTATGATGAATTTACTTATTCATGGTTAAGTGAATGTAAAAGAATTTTAAAAAAAAATGGAGCAATCTGGGTAATTGGTAGTTACCATAACATTTTTAGAGTTGGGACAGCTATTCAAAATTTAGGTTTTTGGATTTTAAACGACGTCATCTGGAATAAAAAAAACCCCATGCCAAATTTTAGAGGAACACGTTTTACGAACGCCCACGAAACTTTAATTTGGGCATCAAAGTCTGAAAAATCAAAATACACATTTAATTATCAATCTTTAAAATGTTTAAATGACGATCTTCAAATGAGATCTAACTGGGAATTACCAATTTGTAATGGTTCTGAAAGACTAAAAAAGAATGGTAAAAAAGTCCATTCTACTCAAAAACCTGAGGCTCTACTTCACAGAATTTTATTAGCAACATCAAACAAAAATGATTTAGTTTTAGACCCTTTTTTAGGATCAGGAACAACAGCAACAGTTGCAAAAAAATTGGGTAGAAATTATTATGGAATTGAAAAAAAAAAAACCTATTATAAAGCTGCCGAACAAAGATTAAAGAAAGCAAAACCTATAGAAGATCATTATTTAGATACTTTGCAAAATGGTAGATCTAAGCCAAGAATTCCTTTTGGATCATTGGTTGAATTAGGAATAATTAAACCAGGCACCACTATTTTTGATAATAAAAAGAAAATCAGTGCAAAAATTATGGCTGATGGCAGTATAAAACATGCTCAAACTGAAGGCTCAATCCATAAAGTAGCAGCTACAATTTTAGGTGCTGAAAGCTGTAATGGATGGACCTATTGGCATTATAACTTAAATGGAATTGCAGTTCCTATCGATTATTTGAGACAAAGGTTGATTTCTAATAGTTAGTTTTTATATATTTTCCCAAGGTAGCCCTCTAAAAACTTTTTGTTTTTTACTAATCTTTTCAAAAAAATATTTCTTAAAAATGTAGTTAAAGGATTTGATAAATGAAAAGCAAATTGATTAAATTTTGAGCGATTATTTACCATCTTTATTTTATCAACTCTATTTCTAAAAAAATGACTCTTAGTATTATTTTCTATATTCTCAAATAATTCATATGCACCTTCTATTGATTGTGATGCGCCTTGAGCAAATGATGGTGAAAAAGCAAAAAAAGCATCTCCTACTAGATGAATATTATTATTATTAAACTCAAAAAAATTATTACTCACAAATACCGGGTATATCTTTAAATCATTAATATTATCAAAAAATTCCTTAGTTAATTGTGGAACTTTTTCTAAAATCTTTTTAATAAAATTGCCATCTTTAAATAACGAGAAATCTTTTTGCTCATCCTCTGAAAGTTTATACTTCATTATAGCTATAAAGTTTAAATCTCCATCAGGAGATACTGGATAAATAACATAGTGAAAATTTGAACCTAAAAACAATGAGATGTTTTTTTATCAGATATATTTAAAGAGCTTGGTATTATTCCTCTTATGGCTAACGTATCATTAAATTTTGGCTGAATTTGATTTTTTGATAACAGATTTTTACTCTTTGAAAAGACACCATCTGAAATAATTAAATAGTCAAATTCATAAGCTTCATTATTTTCAAAAGCGATTTTAACGATTTGATCTTGTTGTTCTATCGTTGAAATAGTGTGGTTAAATTTTATTTCTTTCTCTAAATCCTTTTTTAAAAAATCAATAAGTGATGATCTTTTAAGAGTAGTATATTTACAACTTTCAGTATTAAAATCTGATATATTTAACTCACATATCTTATTAGAATTTTTAACTGAGTAAAAATTGATTTTGTCTGGATTAAATTTTTTATTATTTTCTAATTTATCAAACTGAATTTTATTTAAAAGTTTGATACTGTTGACAGATAATTGAATTCCGTAACCTTCTTTTAAATCGATTAAACTATTTCTCTCAAAGATAGTTACTTGATACTTTTCATTTCTCTTAAATAAATTCGCAATGAATAGCCCTGAAATACCAGCACCAATTACAGCTACTTTTTTCATTATTTTTTTTCTAAATATTTAACAACTTTCTTAGTGAATGTTGGAAGCATATAATTATCTAATTTCCTTTTATCAAACCAATAAGATGAGGGAAATCTTTTTACGTTTTTGAGATATTCAATTTTTATGTTCATATTCATATTTGACATTTTAAAATTAAGATTTTCATTAAAATTTTTTGGGTTAGAAAGCTCTTCCATCGGAAAAATTGCTAAATTTTTTAGAAAGTTGAATCTTGTATTTTTTACTAACAAGTATTTTTGATTTTTTTTATAAACTTTTAGAATAAAATATTTTTCTTTATTCTTTTTTGTAATTTTAGCTAAATCAAAATCTTTCTTCTTATAAGATTTACAATTTTTTGAGATAGGACACTTACTACATTCAGGGTTTTTTGGTTTGCATATCATTGCTCCTAATTCCATTAAAGCTTGAGCATAATCGCTTGATCTTGATGAAATTCCAAAAATAGATTTTTTTTCTATTAGATTGTCTTTTTGTATTTCCTTATCTTTTTTTAAATAAAGATATCTTTTTAAAACTCTTTCAATGTTTCCATCTAAAGGAATATAGGATTTATTAAAGGCGATAGCTAAAATTGCATTAGCAGTGTAATTGCCAATACCAGGTAAAGATATTAAATCCTCATAATTATTTGGAATTTCTCCACGATATTTACTAATTATAATTTTAGCAGTTTTTTTTAGATTTCTTACTCTCGAATAATATCCAAGACCCTCCCAAAGTTTAATCAATTCTCTATCTGGGATTTTTGAAAGTTTTTTAAGATTTGGAATTTTATTTATAAATCTATTAAAATAAGGAATTACAGTCACAACTTGTGTCTGCTGCAACATGAATTCACTTACCAATGTATAATAATGTTTTTTTGATTGTGAAACATTTTTTCGCCATGGTAATGTTCTCTTATTTAAATCATACCAATTAAGAATTTTTTTTGTTATTATTTGAACTTTCATATGCAATTCAAAAAATATACTAAGCAGAGAAATAGCATTCAAGGCTTAAGATCCTTTAAAGACACTTTGCCAAAAAATATCAAAAAAGTCATCAATAAGAAAGGGCACGTGTACTCTGAAACTATTAATAATTGGAAATATATTGTTGGAGAAAATTTATTTAAAGTTTGCTACCCCAAGTCTTTTAAAAATTCTAATAAGTTAGGTGTTAGCACTTTGTTAATCAACGTTAAAAGGGGGCATGAAGTTGAACTGGAATATTCAAGAAAAGATATATTAGAAAAATTAAATAATTTATTTGGTTATTCTGTTGTTGAAAAAATTAAACTAACAAGTTTTGATGATGAAAAAATTAACCCCTCTACAAACGATGAAGGCTCCTATAATGTGACAAATCATGATTATCAAAAAAAGATAAATAGTGTTAAAAATGAAAAAATAAAGAAATCTTTAATAAAGTTATCAAAAGTGTTTAAAACAAAATGAAAAAAATATTTTTAATATTAATCTTATTTTTTGGGCCGATAAGTATTTTAAATGCTGAAGAAAATAGAATCATAGCAGGAAATAAGGATGCGAAGATTACAATAATTGCTTATGAATCTTTAACATGTAGTCATTGTGCAGATTTTCACAAAAATGTATATCCTCAACTCAAAAAAGATTATATCGATACTGGTTTAGTCAAAATTGAATTTAGGCACTTTCCTCTAGATGTGGCCGCTTTTAATGCATCAAAAATTTCTCAATGTAAAAGTAATGAAAGTTTGAAAATTTTAAATAGCCTTTATTCAAATCAACAAGCATGGGTCAGAGGGAAAAATGTGGAGGAAATTAATGATAATTTAAAAACATTCATTAAAAACCAAGGCTTCGATTTAGATTTTGAAAAATGTATAAATGATAAAAAAATAGAGGATTATGTGTTAAACGATCGAATCGAAGGCACTAAAAAATTTAAGGTTAATGCTACTCCTACGATTATTATTAATAACAAAAAGTTTGAGAAACCCCTTAATTATAAAAATTTAAAAAAATCGCTAGAAAAACTGATATAAACTCTTAATGGAGTTTAAAAAAATCCAATTGAACGGATTTAAATCTTTCGCTGATAAAACTAATTTCTTAATTGAAAATGGTTTAACTGGGATAGTTGGTCCTAATGGATGTGGAAAATCAAATATTGTTGAGTCCTTAAGATGGGTCATGGGAGAAACATCGGCAAAAAGTATGCGAGGATCAGGAATGGAGGATGTAATATTCTCTGGAACATCTAACAAAGCATCCAAGAATATTGCAGAGGTATCTGTGACTGTAACTAATGAAAAAAATGAGGGGCCAATTCAATATAGAAAATTGGATGAAGTAAACGTAAGAAGAAAAATAGAAAAAGATAAAGGCTCAAAATTTTATATAAATGATAAAGAAGTTAGAGCCCGTGATGCTCAAATGTTTTTTTGCAGATCTATCAACTGGAGCACATTCTCCATCGATGATAAGCCAAGGTCGTATTGGTGCAATCGTTACAGCTAAACCAGCCGATAGAAGGGCAATCTTAGAAGAAGCTGCAGGAATTTCAGGATTACACGTAAGAAGGCATGAAGCTGAATTACGATTAAACGCTGCAGAAAATAATCTTAAAAGAGCAGATGAATTAAGGCGCCAACAAGAAAGGCAACTTGTTAATCTTCAAAAACAAGCTGAAGAGGCAGCTAGATATAAAAATATGTCTGAAGAGATAAAAAAGATAGAGGCAGGCTTATATTATTTAAAATTATTAGAAATTGATAAAGAAATAAAAATAGAAAATGAGATTAATGTTGAAGCAGAGACTGAAGTAACAGACTTTAATAATAAGATCGCAGATCTTGAAAATTTAATAAAGACTGAAACTGAAAAAGTCACTCCATTAAGGGAAAAGAATATTGAAAACTTATCTAAAATACAGAGACTTAATCTTGAGCTACAAAGTCTGGACGAAGAAAACACGAGGATACAAGATGAAATTGAAAATATAAAAAAAACACTTCAAACATTTGAGGAAGATATCAGTAGAGAAAAAGGAATAGTAATCGATGCAAACTCAAATGAAAAAAGATTAAAAGAGGAAAAAAATGAATTAATAGAAATTGACTCCAAATATTATGACACAGAAAAACAGTCTGATAATGATTTGAACACCTCTAAAAATAAATTACAAAGTGAAATTGAAAAAGTAAAAGAACTTATTAATTCACAAAAAAATCAAGAAGCTATTTCGGCACTTGATAAGTGTAAGCTATTAATCGAGGCATATGCTGGGAGTTATAGTAAAAATGAAAATATAAAAAAAGAGTCTGTTAAGAGAAATGAAAGAATTAAAGTAATTGATACAGAGATAGAAAGTTGGAAAAACCTATTATTAAATTCTGAAAAAATGGTTTCCCAACTTACCGATAGAAGAGTTAAGTTGAATGATCAATTAAGTAAATTGGATAATCAACCAAAATTACAGGCAGAAAAAAAAGGTCAAATAACTGAAGGGTTAAGAATTTCTGAAGAAGAAAAAAAAGAAAACGAGGAAATTATCAATTCAACAGATGAAAAAATAGAAAATTTAAGATTACAATTGAATGAAATCCAAGAGCAATCTATTCAGATTAGAGAGAGAAAAGCAAGTTCAGGTGCAACAGTTGAGGGACTAAAAAAGAGAAAAAATGATTTGATTGATAGAATTAATTCCGAATTAAATTTATCTGAGGAAAATATTTTAGAAAATTCAAATCTTTTTGGGGTTGAAGAACTGCCCGATGCTGTAAATCAAGAGGACTTGTTAGACAAAAAAAAACAAGAAAGAGAAAAATTAGGTTCAGTGAATTTAAAGGTCGATGAAGAAACAAATAAGTATGAAACTGAAATTAAAAAAATGGAGAGCGATCGGGTCGATTTAGTTACAGCAATAGTGAAATTAAAAGAAAGTATCAATGAGCTTAATCAAAAAGGAAGAGAAAGATTAATTGAGGCTTTTGATAAAGTTGATAGAAAATTTAACGAGGTTTACACAAAACTATTTAATGGTGGAAGCGCCAAACTTGAATTAGTAGATGCCGATGATCCACTAGAGGCAGGACTAGATATGTTGGTGAGTCCTCCTGGTAAGCGTCTCCAATCAATAACTTTATTATCGGGTGGAGAACAAGCACTTACTGCGCTTTCATTAATTTTTGCCGTTTTCTTAACTAATCCATCTCCAATTTGTGTATTAGATGAAGTAGATGCACCTCTTGATGATGCGAATGTCACAAGATTTTGTAATTTACTTGATGAACTTACAAAAATTACTGACACGAAATTTATAATTGTTACCCACCATGCTTTGACGATGTCTAAAATGAACAGACTATATGGGGTTACAATGCATGAGAAAGGTATTAGCCAACTTGTAGCTGTTGATCTTCAAAAAGCAGAAAGTATGGTTGCCTAATAAAGCTCATTTCGAATGTCTAAAGATCCATTTAAAACTCGCTTAGAAATTGCAAAAAAAAAAGCCTTTGAAAAGGAGAATAATAAGAAACCTGAGCCCTCTCCAATCGGAAATGCTTTTAAACTAAGCACAGAGCTTGTTTCGGCTGTAGCTGTAGGGACAATTATTGGGTTTATTTTAGACAAGACCTTTGGTACTAAACCCTGGTTAATTTTAATATTTTTTTTTGTAGGTGTAATTGCTGGAATAATGAATGTAATTAAATCCGCAAAAAAAATGCAAAAATAGATCGAAAAAAATATGGCTGCAAATCCAATGACACAATTCGAGGTATATAGAATTGGCCCTGAAATTAAAGTGGGTGCTTTCGACATTTCATTTACAAACGCTAGTTTATTCATGGTCGTTAGTTCTTTAGCTATTCTGATTATATTTAACATTGGATCAAAAAAAAATTCATTACTACCAAACAAAATTCAGTTGTTAGCTGAATTAAGTTATACTTTCGTTTCAAAAATGATAAGTGACACAGCTGGTTCTAAAGCTAAACCTTATTTCTCTTTTATATTCTCTTTATTTATGTTTGTACTTTTTTGTAACATGTTTGGCATGATTCCTTATACTTTTACAGTTACAAGTCATATTATTGTTACTTTTGTATTAGCTGCTTTTATTTTTATTGGTGTAACAATAATTGGTTTTATAAAACACGGTCTAGGCTATCTTAAATTATTTGTACCCAGTGGAGTTCCTGTAATTTTATTACCATTGATAGTAGTTATTGAAATTATCTCATATCTAAGTAGACCTATAAGTCTATCAGTCAGGCTCTTTGCTAACATGATGGCTGGTCACACAATGATGAAAGTATTCGGAGGCTTTGTAATAAGTCTTGGAGTAGTCGGTGGATGGCTTCCACTGAGTTTTTCGGTTGCTTTAACTGGCCTGGAGATATTAGTTGCTTTTCTTCAGGCATACGTTTTTGCAATTTTAACCTGCATCTATTTAAATGATGCATTAAACTTACACCATTAATTAACAGAGGAGGATATAATGGAATTAGAAGCAGCAAAAATGATCGGAGCAGGTTTAGCGGCAATTGCCCTAGCTGGTGCCGGTGTTGGTATAGGTATTATTTTCGGTAATTACTTATCAGGTGCAATGAGAAACCCGTCTGCAGCACAAAAACAGTTTCCTAATTTGCTTTTAGGATTTGCCTTAGCAGAAGCAACTGGTTTGTTCGGATTGGTAGTAGCGTTAATCATTCTTTTTGCATTTTAAATAGATGGTTAAAAAAATATTTTTTCAGTTAATATTTTTTAATCTCTTTTTTTTAAAAGGGGTTTTTGCAGCTGAAAGTGGAGGTATGCCTCAATTAAATCCAGAATTTTGGATATCACAAATTTTTTGGTTAACACTTACTTTTGGTATTTTGTACATAGTATTATCTAAACTGATACTACCCAAGATAAGTTCAAACCTTGAATTAAGAAAATCGCAAATACAAGAAAATATTGAGGCAGCGGAAAAACAGAGAGAAAGTAGTGAAGCCAAGCTTAAAGAGTACGATAATGTTATTTCAAAAAGCAAATTGGAAGCTAATAACATTTTTAAAGAAGCTAGAGAAAATGTACTCAAAGAAATAAATGCAAAAAAAGAAACTTTAGATAAACAAATTGATGAGGAAATAAAGAAAGTTGAGCAAGAGATAAATTTACTAAGAAAAGGTGCTTCAGAGAAAATTAATAAAATTGCAATCGAAACTACTTCAGAATTGCTAGTGAAATTAATCGGTACGGAAGTTAATAATAGTAGTATTTCCGCAATCGTTGATGATTTATCTAAAAGAAACGGGGATAAATATTATGACAATTGATGCAACATTTTGGGTTGCTGTATCGTTTATTATTTTCTTTGGAGGATTAATATATCTTAAGGTTCCACAAAAAATAAATGAAATACTAAACAAATTAATTTCAGATATCAAAAATGAGATTGATGAAAGTGAAAAGCTTAGAACAGAAGCTAAAACTTTATTAGAAAATGCTCAAAAAAAACTCGACACAGCTCAATCAGTTAGTAAGGAAATATTGGCACAAGCAAAAAAAGACAGTGATAATCTTATTATTGAATTAAACGATAAATTTCATAAATCTTCAGAAATTAAAAAAAATTCAACAGAAAATAAGATCAATCAAATGAAAGACGCGGCAATAAAAGAAATAAAAGATGCTTCAATTAAAGTTGCGGTAGATTCAGTTAAAAAGATAATTACAACATCGGTTGATAAGTCCAAGCTTGATAACTTGTTTCAAAAAGATTTAGATGAAGCAAAAGAAGAGTTAAAAAAAATCAACTCATAATACTCTTACAATTTTTTAAAAAAGACTATAAATTATAAATATGAATTCGGTTGTCATAGGTTCAGGATTTGGAGGAATAGCTGCAGCTTTACGTCTTAAAGCTAAAGGGCATAAAGTCACTTTAATCGAAAAACATCAAGATCTTGGAGGAAGAGCTAGAGTATTTCAAAAAAATGGCTTCATTTACGATGGTGGACCGACAGTAATAACTGCACCATATTTGATAAATGAATTATTTGAATTATTTGAAAAAAAACCAGAAGATTATATAAAACTTGCTCCACTTAAAGTTTGGTATCAATTCATTTTTGAAGATAAATCAAAATTTAATTACTCTGGGAACGAGCTAGAGATGAAAAAACAAATAAAAGAGATAAATCAAAAAGATGTTGAAGGTTATGAAAAATTAGTCAATTTTACAAAAAAAATTTTTGATAAAGGTTTCACAGAACTTGCTGATGTGCCCTTTGATAAACCATTTGTAATGATGCAGCAATTACCAGCACTGCTAAAACTAAAAAGTTACAAATCTGTCTATTCTTTAGTCTCCTCATATATAGAAAATGAAAAATTAAGAAGAATGCTTAGTATGCACCCATTATTAGTTGGAGGGAATCCTTTTACTACGACCTCAATATATGGATTAATTTTATATTTAGAAAAAAAATGGGGTATTCATTACTCAATGGGTGGAACAGGAAATATTATCAAAGGTTTTGAAAAATTGATGAATGAAGTTGGGGTTGAAATAATTAAAGGTCACGAAGTTACCAAGATCATTTCAAACAAAAATAAAATCACTGGTATCCAATTAGATGATCAAACAATAATACAATCCAACAACGTAATTTGTAATGCTGATCCTCCTGCTGTTTACGAGAAAATGTTAAATGGGAATACAAGTAATTCATTTCTTTTTAGATGGAAAAAAAACCGAATGGAATATTCAATGGGATTATTTGTCTATTACTTTGGTACCAAAAAAAAATACGATAATGTTGAGCACCATACTATTAAGTTTGGAAACAAATATAAAGAACATCTAGATGATATTTTCAATAATAAAAAATTGAATGACGATATTAGCTATTATCTTCATAGACCATCTGCAACTGATAAAACTATGGCACCTGAGGGTAATGATTGCTTTTATGTTTTGGTCCCAGTGCCAAATAATCAATCAAAAATTGACTGGTCTGTTGAGGGAGAAAAAATGAAAAATTTAGTTATCGATAAAATGCAAAAAGATTTAATGCCAAATCTTAAGGATAATATTGTAGAAGATTTTTATTTAACCCCTGATTATTTTGAAAAAGAATTAAATACAAAATATGGTTCAGGCTTTTCGATCCAACCAAAATTTTCACAGTCTGCATATTTTAGATTCCATAATAAATCTGAGATATATAAAGGACTTTATTTTGTTGGTGCAGGAAC
>CACJLZ010000006.1 GCA_902594395.1 uncultured Pelagibacteraceae bacterium | reverse complement strand
AAAGGGCGCTGATGTAGGTGCTGATTTAGTTGGAAAAGTTGAAGCCGGAATACCTGAAGATGATCCAAGAAATCCAGCAGTTATTGCTGATAATGTTGGTGATAATGTTGGTGATTGTGCAGGTATGGCTGCAGATTTATTTGAAACATATGCTGTAACAATCGTAGCAACAATGGTTTTATCATCTATTTTTTTTGTTGGTGATTTAAATATGATGATTTATCCACTTACTATAGGTGCAGCATGTTTAATTACATCTATAATTGGAACTTTTTTTGTAAAACTTGGAAATAATAATAATGTTATGAACGCCCTTTATAAAGGTTTTATTGTTTCTGCTTTAGCATCATTAGCAATATTATGGCCAGTTACAGATTTTGTTATTGGCTTTAATAATGAATACACAATCAATGACAAAACTTTTAATGGAATGGATTTATATTATTGTGGTGTAATTGGTCTTGTAATAACAGGTTTATTAATTTGGATTACAGAATATTATACTGGGACAGGTTATAGACCAGTGAAATCTGTTGCTTTATCATCAACTACAGGTCATGGAACTAATGTCATACAGGGTTTAGCTGTGTCAATGGAAGCGACAGCTATTCCCGCTCTTATAATAGTAGCGGGTATTTTAATTACAAACACAATTGCAGGTCTTTTTGGTATTGCAATTGCTGTAACAACTATGCTTGCTCTAGCTGGTATGGTAGTAGCTCTAGATGCTTACGGTCCAGTTACTGATAATGCAGGTGGAATAGCTGAAATGTCAAATTTAGATAAGAAAGTTAGAAAAACAACAGATGCTTTGGATGCAGTAGGTAACACAACGAAAGCAGTTACTAAAGGTTATGCAATTGGATCTGCAGGTTTAGGTGCTCTAGTTTTATTTGCAGCTTACACTGAAGATATAAAACACTTTTCTAAAGAAGCTGGTTCATCTTTAGAGGGTATTGTTGTGACTTTTGATTTATCAAATCCATATGTTGTCGTTGGATTGTTAATAGGTGGAATGTTGCCATATTTATTTGGCTCAATGGGTATGCAAGCAGTCGGTAGAGCTGGTGGAGCAGTTGTTGTTGAAGTAAGAAGGCAATTTAAGAAATACCCAGGAATAATGAAAAGAAAACAAAAACCTGATTATGCTAAATTAGTTGACTTACTTACTGTTGCAGCAATTAAAGAGATGATTATTCCTTCATTACTTCCGGTTCTTTCACCCGTGGTATTGTATTTTATTATTTTATCTATTGGAGGACAGGTTGCAGCTCTTGCATCAGTAGGTGCTATGTTGCTTGGAGTAATTATTACTGGTCTTTTTGTTGCTGTATCTATGACAGCTGGTGGTGGAGCTTGGGATAATGCAAAAAAATATATTGAAGATGGAAATCATGGTGGCAAGGGATCTGAAGCACACAAAGCTGCTGTGACAGGTGATACTGTAGGTGATCCATACAAAGATACTGCCGGCCCTGCTGTAAATCCAATGATAAAAATTACTAATATCGTTGCACTTCTTTTGTTAGCGGTTATAGCTGGATAAATTATTTATTTTATAGATCCCCTTTTTTTTCCAAGGGGATCATCTATTCTATCTAAAACATTTGATAAAGCTTGTTTAATGAATGATTCTTTTTGAGTTTCAATATCTGTCACTTTTTGAGAAATTTTGAGTCTGTTTAAATCATCTTTATCTAAAAAACTTTTTTTTATTAACATACCCTTATTATCTATTTCCAAAAGAAGAACATTATTTGCTAATAATTTTCTTTTTCCAAGTTTTAATAATTTTGAGTTTGAAGTTTTTCTTTCTAAATATATAATCATACTGTTATCAAAATAACTTTTTGATGATGGGGGTCCAAGAATTCTTTTAATGTCATTTATATTTGTTTGATTTACAATTAATTCAGCACTTTTCAATTCTAGATTATGAATTCCGTGATGATTTATAATTTTATTTAATTTACAATTTGTTAAAAATAAAGTTAAAATAATTAATATAATTTTCATTAAATGAATTACATACATTTTTATAACAAATTAATTAAATTAACTACAAATAAAACACTATATAAAAGCCTTGATAAACAAGATAGTTTTAATGACAGATTGTTACTTTTCTTATTTCATTTTGCTTTTTTTTTAAAGGTATTTAAATCTGAAGAAAATGAAAAAAAATTACAAGAAATTTATGATTTTAATTTCAGACAATTAGAATTAAGTATAAGAGAAATTGGATATGGAGATCAATCTATTAATAAAAAAATGAAAGATTATATCAACGTATTTCATGCAATTGTTTCTGATATTCATTTTTGGGATAATTTGGAAGAAACTAAAAAGAGAGAAATAGTGTCTAAATTTTTGGAAAATTTTAAGAATATTGAGGATTTAGTCGATTATTTTAATATTTATTATTCAAATTTATCAAAAAATACTTTGAATTCTTATTTAAAAAGTGTAATTAACCCGTAATTATGGCAGTTCCAAAACGTAAACAAACTCCTTCAAGGACTGGAATGAGAAGAGCTAAAAATATGAAATTTTTAGCTAAAAATGTTGTTGAAGATAAAAAATCAGGTGAATACAGATTATCACACCATTTAGATTTAAAAACTGGTATGTATAAAGGCCGTCAAGTTATAGACCCCAAAGATTAAATAATTTAATATTAAGTTATGGCTGATTTGATTAAAATTGCAGTAGATGCAATGGGTGGAGATGCTTCTCCTAAAAAAATTATCGATGGCATAATTCATAATCACAAAAATAATAAAGAAAATTTTTTTAAAATTTTTGGTAATAAGAATAAGATTATTTCATTACTTAATAATGAAATTGAAAGTCAATATTACGAGATAATTCATACAGAAAATTCTGTTTTGAGTACAGATAGTCCACTAGAGGCAGCAAAAAAGGGTAAGAATACAAGTATGTGGCTATCAATAGAAAGTGTAAAAAAAAAAGAGGCAGATATAGTTATTTCTGCAGGTAATACTGGAGCCTTGTTAGTAATTGCAAAATTAAATTTAAAAATGATTCAAGATATTGATAAGCCTGCATTATCAGCATTATGGCCCAATAAAGATGGAATGAGTGTGGTATTAGATTTAGGGGCTAATATTGAATGTAGTTCAAAAAATTTATTCGATTTTTCAATTATGGGTGCATCTCTTTATACATCTTTATATCCAGATAAAAAACCAAATATAGGTTTACTTAATATTGGATCGGAAGAACTTAAAGGAAATGAGACCATTAAAGAAACTTTTAAAATACTAAGTGACAAAAAATCAGAAAATTATAATTTTGCTGGATATATCGAAGGTAACCAAATAATGGATGGTAAAATAAATGTAATAATTTCAGATGGATTTACTGGAAATATAGCTTTGAAAACTGCTGAAGGAACTGCAAATTTTATTGTTAAAGAGTTGAAAAAAGCAATGACTGGTTCAGTCATAGGAAAAATTTCTTCAATATTAAATTTTTATAATTTGAAAAAATTTAAAAAAAGATTAGATCCAAGATTATACAATGGTGCAATTTTTTTAGGTTTGGACTCACCTGTTGTTAAAAGTCATGGTGGCACAGATTTTATAGGTTTTTCAAATTCTCTAGATGTTTGCAACAAGATAGTTAAAGGAAATTTGATAGAAAAAATAAAATATAATATTTAGATGATGAGAATAAATTTAACTAAAAAAGATTTAATCAATCAAATTTATATGCAGTTAGGTTTCTCAAAACTAATATCCGAAAATCTTATTAATGATTTTCTTTCATTAATAATTCTAAACTTAAAAAAGGAAAAAAAAATTAAATTATCAGGATTTGGAACTTTTTCGATAAGAAAAAAGAATTCCAGAGTTGGCAGAAATCCTAAAACTAAAGAGCTCAAAATTATTTCCAGTAGAGAAGTGGTCTTATTTAAACCTTCAAAAGAATTAAAGGAATTTATTAATAATAAGAATGACTGATAAATCTGAAAATGCTTACAAAACAATAGGGGAAGTAGCTGAGATTTTAAAATTAAAATCTAAAAAAGCTGGAGTTTTTTCAACTCATACTATTCGATTTTGGGAAACTCAGTTTAAACAAATTAAACCTAAATTATTAAACTCTAATAGACGATATTATGATCAAAAAACTATCGATATCCTTAAAAAAATAAAATTTCTTCTTAAGGACCAAGGCATGACTATAAATGGAGTTAAAAAGATCTTAGATAATTCAAATGATAATAACACTTTAAATCTTGACGAAATTTCAAATGATTCTATAAGGACGGATAATTTTAAGAATAAAGTTTTAAAAATTTCTAAAATTGTTAAGAATTTAAAAAATTATAAGTAATGGCAAAAAAAACACATGTAAAAGTTAGATTGGTTCCTGAAAGTAAACCAGATAGTTCATTTTTTTATTATGTAAAAAAACCAGCAGGTGGTGAGAAAGCAAAAGTTAAACTTTCAGCACGCAAATACAATCCGAGTACAAGAAAACATGAAGTTTTTGTTGAAAAAAAACTTCCACCTCACAGTAAATAATTATCTTTTTTTAAAATTCCTTTTTTCGTAGTCAATGTAAGACCAGATCATATTTTTCCATATCCGATTGGTAATTTTAGGGTCTATTTTATTTGCAATAGATTTTTTTCTAATATTTCTTAAGATTATATTAATTCTTTTATTATCTATAATTTCTTTTTTTTTATCCTTAAGTTTTAAGACTTCATTTACAAGATTAGTTCTTTTTTTAATAAGTTTGATTAGTGAATTATCTAATTTGTCTAGTTCTGATCTTATTTTACCAAGTTTTTTTCTTTTTAAAGGCGACATTTATATATTTGGATTATATAAAAATTATTATATTTATCCTCACATGTATACAACAAATCCTAAAATCAGTAATCAATTATCGATTTGGTTAATAACGATGTTTTGGATTATTTCTGTTATGATAATTGTTGGTGGTTTAACAAGACTTACAGACTCAGGTCTCTCCATAACTGAATGGGAATTATTTTCTGGTTTATTTCCACCTCTAAACCACAATGATTGGATTGTTTATTTTAATCTTTATAAACAAATTCCTGAATTTAAATTACAAAATTACAATATGACTCTAAATGAATTTAAAGTTATTTTTTGGTGGGAGTGGGCCCATAGATTTCTTGGTAGATTAATCGGTATTGTATATTTAATACCGCTAATTTATTTTTCTTTTAAGATAAAGTTTACTAGATTATTAAATCTTTATTTCATTTTTTTTCTGATATGTTTTCAAGGTTTTATCGGTTGGTATATGGTTAGTAGTGGATTAATTGATAGGGTAGACGTAAGTCATTTTAGATTATCTGCACATTTACTTATCGCTTTTTTGATTTTATCTTTGATTTATTGGAATTATCTTAAGATTAAGATTTCAAGAAACATTACAAACAAACTTAATACATCTATTCCTTTATTGTTTTTAATCTTAATTTTTTTACAAATTTCAATTGGTGCCTTTGTTTCGGGTATGGATGCTGGAAAAATCTATAATTCTTGGCCTTTGATGGATAACTCATATTTCCCTGATGATAATAATTTAAATAATCTTTTTGAAGTTAATGCTTTAAGTGATCCATCCTTAGTACAATTCATACATCGTAATTTAGCTTATTTGATTGGAATTTTTTATGTCTTGATCTTATATAAGGTTTATAGAAACAAGATGCATGATTTATATAAATCTGTTAACTATTTAGGAATATTCATAGTTCTTCAAATTATATTAGGTATTTTTACTGTATTATATGGTGCACAGATTTATATTGCATCCATGCACCAAATAAGTTCGATTTTTTTAGTTAGTTCAAGTATTTATTTTTTTTATTTAAATACAAAATTTAACTAACAGCTTTTAAATTTCCTTTTGAGGATTTGTTTAAAGCTTGATCTAAATCATCAATAATATCATCAATGTGTTCGATACCTATACAAAGTCTAACATAACTTTGGGTAACACCTGATGCTGCCAACTCTTTTTCATTTAATTGACTATGAGTAGTGCTAGCAGGATGTATAGCTAAACTTCTTGCATCACCAATATTAGCTACATGATAGAACATTTTTAAAGACTCAATAAATTTTTTCCCAGCCTCAATGCCACCTTTGAGTTCAATACCAATCATTGGTCCATTTCCACCTTTTAGATATTGTTTAGCTCGATCAGCAATTTTCTTTTCATGTTCTGTTGAATATATAACTTTGGTAACCTCCTTGTGTTTCTTTAAGAAATTAACTACTTTTTCAGCATTTTCACAATGTTGCTTCATTCTTAAAACTACTGTTTCAAGACCTTGAATTATTGCAAAAGCATTATCTGGTGCTAACGCTGAACCTAAATCTCTGAGTAAACAAACTCTTGCTCTGACTGCAAAAGGTACATTAGCTCCTGTTAATTCTGGTACAGCTTTTCCCCAAACTACACCTCCATAACTTGCATCAGGCTCATTAAATAAAGGTTGTCTCTTAGGATCTGCGGTCCAGTCAAAGTTACCACTATCAACTATACTTCCTGCAACAGCAGTTCCGTGTCCACCAATATATTTTGTTAATGAATGTATTACAACAGCTGCTCCATGTTCTATTGGTTTACATATTACTGGGGCAGCAGTATTATCCATTATCAGTGGAATATTATACTTTCTTCCAATATCAGAAACTTCCTTGATAGGGAATACTCTTAAATATGGATTAGGTAATGTTTCACCATAAAAAGCCCTGGTCTTATCATCTATTGCCTTTTCAAAGTTTTTAGGATCACTTGGATCGGCATATCTTATTTCAATTCCAAGTTTACTCAACGTATGTGTAAATAATGAAACTGTTCCACCGTAAAGATCTGTAGAACTTACAATATTATCACCTGATTGAGCAACATTTAGAACTGCAAAACTTGATGCTGTTTGTCCAGATGAAACTGTTACACAAGATAATCCACCTTCTAATGCTGCTACTCTTTTTTCTAAAACATCATTAGTAGGATTCATGATCCTAGTGTAGATATTACCAAATTCCTTTAATGCGAATAAATTTGCAGCATGCTCAGTGTTTTGAAATTGATATGATGTTGTTCTATATATTGGAACAGCAACAGCATTAGTTGCTGGATCACTTCTATAATCACCACCATGTATGGCAATGGTTTCAGGATTATTTCTTTTTTTACTCATATTACTCCTTTTTTAGTGCTTTAGCTTTATGCAAGGCGCACAATATAGTTCAAATGCCTACCGAGTTTGTAAAAGATTTCCTTTTTAGCTGTAAGCCCGCAATAGGAACAAATCGGCTATATCAATATAACAAAAAAAAGGCTTAAAACAATATAAATATCAATTTGACTTTGATCTTATTAATAGTATTAATCCTGGCACAATGACAAAATTCCTTAAAAAAGATCAATTATCGTCTAATTGGTATGAAATAGATGCTAAAAATGCTGTAGTAGGCAGACTAGCCACTGTTATATCAAAAATTATTAGAGGGAAAAATAAAACAACTTTTACACCACATATGGATGACGGAGATTTTGTAGTTGTTAAAAATATCGAACAAATCAAATTTACTGGAAATAAATTTCAAAATAAAAAATATTATCGGCACACAGGTCATCCAGGTGGAATAAAAGAAACTACACCAGAAAAACTGTCCAAAAAAAAACCTGGTGAAGCTTTAAAGCTTGCGGTTAAAAGAATGCTCCCTGGAGGAGTATTGGGAAAAAAACAACTTACTAAGTTAAAAATATACGTTGGAAATGATCATCCCCATTCAGCTCAAAATCCTCAAGTTATACAGTTGGATAAATTAAACCCTAAAAATATTGCACGAAATTAAAATGGAAAATACTCAAACATCAGCTAAAGCCCCAAAAATAAAACTAGACTTTAAAGATAGCAAGTATGCAACTGGAAGAAGAAAAACTTCTATAGCTAAAGTTTGGTTAAAAAAAGGTTCGGGTAAAATTTATGTAAATGGTAAACTTTTTAGTGATTATTTTTCAAGTGATAATCATAAAATGCAAATAGTAAGACCCTTTGAACTTATAAATCAAGCAACAGAATTTGATGTAAAGTGCAGTGTAAAAGGTGGGGGCCCAACAGGACAAGCAGGAGCAATGGTTCATGGCATTTCTAAAGCTTTAGTTTTATTTGATGAAAAGTTGAAATCTACACTTAAAACTGAAAAATTAACCACTAGAGATTCCAGATCAGTTGAAAGAAAAAAACCTGGACGTAAAAAAGCTAGAAGAAGCTTTCAATTTTCTAAAAGATAATTCTTTTTTAACTTTTAACTGCTATAATATAAAATGTCTAAGCTTAATGTACTGATTGTTGGATCAACTGGATATATTGGTGTTCAATTAATTAAATTATTAATTAAACACAAAAATGTTAATATAAAATATTTATGTGGTAATTCATCTGTTGGAAAAAAAATTTCATTTTATGATACTTCTTTAAAGTCAAAAAAGTTACCTAAAATTACAAAATACAATAAAAAATACTTAAATTATGTTGATATTGTATTTACTGCACTGCCTAATGGTGAAGCTCAATTAATTTCAAAAGATTTATTAAAAAAAAATACTTTGATTGATTTAGCTTCAGATTTTAGACTAGAAAAAAGCTCTGATTATCTAAAATGGTATAAACAAAAACATAAAGCGTTAAGTAATATAAAAAATAGCATTTACGCTTTACCCGAGATAACAGGAAAATTAGTTAAAAAATTTAGTATTATTGGATGTCCGGGTTGTTACCCTACATCAATACTTTTACCACTTATTCCATTAGTTAAAAAAAGATCGATTAACTTAAAGAATATCATTATAGACTCTAAATCTGGATATTCTGGAGCAGGTAGAGGAGTACATAAAAAATTTAAAAAAAAAAATTTATACGAATCTCTTAGTGCATATGGTGTAGGTTTTCATAGACATAATTCAGAAATTGATCAAGAATTAAAAAAAAACGCTTCTTCAAAAATCAATTTTACTTTTACCCCCCATATTATTCCAATGTTTAGAGGAATATTAAGTACAATTTATTTGGATTTAAAACCAGGTACTACTTTAAATAAAGTACAAAACATTTTGAAAATATTTCATAAAAAGAATAAATTTGTAAAGATAAAAAGTGTTAACTCTTTTTTGAGCACAAATGACGTTATGAATACTAATTATTGCTTTATCTCTGTCTGTAAAACTAAATTTAAAGATAAAATAATAATTTTATCGGTCATTGATAATCTTATTAAAGGAGGAGCAGGTCAAGCAGTTCAAAATATGAATTTGAAATTTGGTTTTAAAAATAATGAGGGATTATTATGAAAAAATTACCATTATTAATTTTTTTTCTAGTTATTTCTTGTGCCCCTGTTCAAACTGAGAAAAAGATTAACTTTTCAAAAGATCTAACTTTTGAAGAATTTAAATCAAATTTAAAAGTTTACGTAGATAACAGTGATTATCCCAATATAGATGAATAAAATAGTTAACATTGCAATTGTTGGTTTGGGTCAAGTCGGTATTTATCTTTACAACGAATTAAGATTAAAAAAAAAAGAAATAGAAATTAAAACAGGAAAAAAGATAAATATCGTTGCGATTTCTGCAAAAAATAAAAATAAAAAGAGGAAATATAATATTAATAAAAAGATTTTTTATACGAACCCTTTTAAAATTCTGAAAGAAAAAAAAATAGATATTTTATTTGAGTCCATTGGACAATCCGATGGAATCTCAAAAAAAATTGTTGTGATGGCGTTAAAGAATAAGATTAATGTTATAACACCAAATAAAGCTTTAATTTCTAAACACGGTAACGAATTAGCCAAATTAGCTGAGAAAAATAATGTAAATTTAGAATTTGAAGCCTCTGTTGCTGGAGGAATTCCAATACTTAGAACGATTAAAGAAGGTTTAGCTACGAATAAGATAAAGAAAGTCTATGGAATTTTAAATGGAACAACTAATTATATTCTAACAGAGATGGAAAATTCAAATGAGACTTTTGATAAAGTTTTAAAAAAAGCCCAAGAACTTGGTTATGCTGAACCAGGTAATCCTAAATTAGATTTGAATGGGTTTGATGCTTTTGCAAAAGTTAGGATTTTATCAGCTCTTGCATTTAATAATCAAATTTCACATCATAAATGTATAATGGAAGGTATAGAAAATATTGATTTAAAAGATATCAAAATTGCAAATCAATTAAATCTTAGAATTAAGTTACTTGGTATATGTGAAATGATAAATAATCGTTTATTTGAAACTGTTCATCCGTGTTTAGTTGGTAAAGACACATACATAGGTAATGTAAATGGTGTCATGAATGCTGTTATTACAGAAGGAAAGCCAGTTGGTGAGAGTATACTTCAAGGAGAGGGGGCAGGACCAGGACCCACTTCATCTTCTTTACTATCTGATTTATTGTCTATTCTAAGAGGAAACATAAAATATCCTTTTGGAATTTCCTCAAACAAAAGAAAAGTTGTAAAGGCCTATAATAACGATGACTATTCAAACTCATTATATTTAAGATTTGAAGTTAAAGATAAGCAAGGTGTCCTCTCTTCTATAACTAATCGACTGGCTAAATATAAAATTTCTGTAAAAAGAATTATACAAACACCTGATAAAAAAAGAAATTCAGCTACTATTGTCATAATTACCCATAAAACATCAGAAAAAAATGCAAGAAATTGTTTATCGATATTTAAAAAGAATAGAAATATTTTAAAATTTCCAACATTAATTAGACTATATAATTAATGGAAATTTATATTAAAATTTTTGAAGTTATTTTTCCTGTTTTTTTTGTTATTGGTGTGGGTTATTATCTCGGTAAGAAAAACCCTAAATTCGATACTAATTTCATAACAAATTTTGCTGGTAACATTGGTACACCAGCAATGATTTTTTATACAGTAACAACAACTGGAATTACTTTAGATATTTTTATTCATTATTTTATTTATGCTATAATAATGATTGCTGGTTTTGCAATTATTGGGCTTTTGCTTCTTTTTTTTCTTAAAAAGGATTTAAGTATGGAGCTTCCTCCATTAATTCTACCAAATACCGGTAATATGGGTGTTCCAATTTGCCTTTTTGCATATGGCACTCAAGGTCTTGGAGTTGCTTCTGCTATAGCTTCTGTCATAATTTTGTTCCATTTTACGCTAGGTGTTTTTTTAGCAAAAAAAAGTTTTTCTTTTGATATTTTGATTAAAAGTCCACCCGTGTACGCTATTATTATATCTGTTTTCTTTTTATATTTTGAAATTGACACACCTTTATTTCTTGAAAACACAACATTCCTTCTAACATACGCAACAATTTTCTTAGTTTTAATGTCATTAGGTATTGCTCTTACTAAATTTAGATTTTCATTGAAAAACTCAATTATTTTATCCTTATGCAGGATAATAATAGGACCCTTAATAGCATTTACCGTGATTTATAATTTTGATTTGTCTGGATTGGCTGCAGGTGTTTTGCTCATACAAAGCGCAATGCCCAGCGCTATATTGAATTATCTAGTTGGCAGCATGTATTCACCGAAAAAAATTGTTGATAGTGTTGCTAGTACAATAGTTGTTTCAACTTTGATGTCTTTTATAACAATTCCAATTGTTGTATTCTTTGCTTTAAAATACTTTAATTAATCTATATCCTTTAAGTTCATGAAGGCTATAACTTTCAATCTTTTAGCGTGGGTAATGCTTCCAATTATGGACGGATTTGCAAAGTATTTAAGTGCAGACCTTCCTGTTTTACAAATTACATGGGCAAGGTATTTTTTTACAGTTGCATTTACTCTTCCAATTATGTTTTTCTTTTTTAGAGAAAATCTTGTTTGGACAGATAAACCAAAATTACAATTTATAAGAGGTATAATTCTTTTAACGGCTAACATCTGTTTTTTTTATGCAATCTCAGTAATTTCATTAGCAAAAGCATTAACTTTAGCTTTTGTTGCACCTTTGATTGTTACAGCTTTTTCTCCAATTTTTTTAGGAGAAAAAGTGGGTTTTAGAAGATGGTCTGCTGTAATTATAGGATTTATAGGTTCGTTAGTAGTCATAAGACCTGGTTTTGTAGAAATTAACTTAGCAAGTTTATCAGCACTTGGAACTGGAATAATGTATGGGTTTTATTTAATTATCACTCGTAAATTAAGTACTTCAGATAACCCTTTATTAACTTTATTATTAACTGGTGTAGTAGGGGCTATAATAGTTTCCATAATAATGCCATTTGTTTGGGTTGCACCTTCTTTAAATCAGTGGTCTATGATGGCTGCTATAGGGATTTTTGCCTGTATAGGTCATTTATTTTTAATATTATCTCTAAAATACGCTGATGCCTCTAAATTAGCACCATTTAGCTACTTTGAGATCATTACTAACATAATCATAGGTTATTATTTCTTTAGTGATTTCCCAGATAATTGGACCTTTTTAGGATTATTTATTATTGTTTTAAGCGGTATCTATATCTCTAGGAGAGAGATTATAGTTAAAAAAATTAAATAATAGGTATTATTTATTTACCATTATATAAAGTATCACATTAATTATACTTTATAAACTATTGTAATTATTATATTATTTTAAAATGTTAAATTTAAGAAGAATTTGATAGAAATGGATATTATAAAAGCAAAACATAGTTGACTTTAGTTTTAGTGCTTAAATTTTGAACTAAATCCAAAAAATATCAAATTATTATTTAAAATCGGGACTTTTTGAGCATAATGAAAAGGAGAATCATGAATATTTTGGGTGGTCTAAAAGCGTTGATATAGTTAGATAGTAGAGCGATGCAGTAATTGAATATAGCATTTAAACGTCCAAATAGGGGTCTCATTTGAGCGTAGGCTCATATATGGTACAACTAAAGGGTGAATCATACTATTTTATATCAAATTAATTAAAAAATCAAAAAAACGTTGATTTTATTGGGTTTTTTAACATAAAAAATCCTTAAAATTAAAATAAGGCTAAATGGTTGCTTTTTCAGATCTAAGTAATTTAAGCTTTTGCTTGATTCCACCTTTTCCCGAGTATCCTCCAAGAGCTCCATCTGATCTAATCACTCTATGACAGGGTATTTTTGGTGCATATGGGTTTTTAGCGCAAGCGTTAGCGACAGCACGAGCTGATCTAGGGCTTTTTATGCTAATAGCCACTTGTTTGTAGGTTTTTACCTTACCTTTGGGGATGGATTTAAGATATTTCCAAACTTTTAGTTGAAATTTAGTTCCTTTGAGTATCATTAGTGAAAAACCCCTGTTTCCTTGCACTTTTAAGGGTGCAAAGAACAGTTGTTTTGGCACGTCGTTGATGCGCTACCGCCATGCCTCCCGCTCCACATGTTCAGCGATGCTTTGTGAAGCTTTCTGCCCCCTGGAATTGTACCTCTCGGCTTTTCTCCAATTGGCCAGTTAAAAGTTGCCTCTTAATTCATAATTAATTTAACAAATACTGATTTTAAAATGTATCACTTTTTAGGTGATTCTATTCTTTTTCTCATTTCCTTGTGAATAGTGGGGATAAATCAGGTTTTAAAAAGCAATATAAAATAGCTAAATAAAAACAAAATGGCCATTATGCTTAAAAAAATTGTATTAATACTTTTACCAGTATTTCTGTATTGAATGAAACTCAAAATAATAAAACCAATTGAGCTTATCAAAAACCATACAGCAGGAATTTCACCATCAATTGAACCCATAAATTTATAATTTAAACTATTGACATTATAAATCACTTGATATATTACTAACGATAATTAATTGTTATCAATAGTAATATATGAATGAATTAACATCAGACCTAAAATCATTATATGAGGCAACTTTAAATAACCTTAAAAGCTCTAAAGCTAATAACACTTTAAGAGCATATAAATCAGACTTTAGAGATTTTGGAGCTTTTTGTGTGAAACATGGTTTGTTATCTTTACCTTCAGAGCCTAAAATAGTTTCTTTATACCTCACGCATCTTTCTAAAAATTGCAAAATAAGCACTATAAGAAGACGGCTAGTATCAATTAGCATGGTTCATAAACTAAAAGGGCATTATCTAGATACAAAACATCCGATCATTATCGAAAACTTAATGGGAATAAGAAGGATGAAAGGAAGTATTCAAAAAGGTAAAAAACCTATATTAATCAATAATTTAAAATCTATAATTAATGTAATAAATGAACAAAAAATTAAAAATATTAAAAAACTTAGAGATAAGTCAATAATCTTAATTGGATTTGGAGGTGGCTTTAGACGAACAGAACTTATTTCAATTGATCATGAAGATTTAGAATTTGTACCTGAAGGGCTTAAAATCACTATCAAAAGATCAAAAACCGATCAATTTGGTGAAGGAATGATTAAAGGACTACCCTATTTCACTAATGAAACCTATTGCCCAATTGTTAATCTAAAAAAATGGTTAGAAATTTCTAAAATTAAATCTGGACCCATTTTTAGAAGATTTTCTAAAGGCTCTACTTTAACAGATAAAAGATTAACTGACCAATCAGTAGTATTATTAATGAAAGAGTATTTAAATTTAGCAGGAATAGAAAATAAAAATTTTGCAGGACATAGTTTAAGATCAGGTTTTGCAACAGTTGCCGCAGAGTCCGGTGCTGACGAACGAAGTATTATGGCAATGACAGGTCACAAAACATCACAAATGGTTAGGAGATATATAAGAGAAGCAAATATTTTTAAAAACAATGCATTAAATAAAGTTAAAATATAAGTTAATAAATAAGTTTATATGTATGCGATAAATAAAAAAATATTGAAATAATTCTTAAAAAATTTTTAAAAGATTTTTTAAATCTTAGTAATAATAAATTTACTAGAAATCTTTGAAAATAATCAAAAAAATTAACAAGTATTTTTTTATATAAATTTAAAAAATGAGTTTTTTTTTTATAATATATATATTCAGAAACTTTATGAATTATTGACAATTTACAGTTTAGTAAGAAAGAGTTATCTGAAGATAGGCCTTGCAAATGTATCATTTTTGAACCAGGTATTTCTATAATTGACTTATTTTTCTCCATAGTTCTGTCACATATATCATTATCCTCGAAATACATAAATAGATCTTTATCAAAACCACCTATTCGATCAAAAAATTCTTTTTTAATTAAAAAAGCACAACCAACTGCAAATTGGTAGCAAGTATTACCCTCAGCTTTTTGATTATTCAAAATATTTTTCTTACTTATCTTTTCTCTATTTAAATAAGAAATATTGCCATTATTTCTTCTATTATTTCTATTATCATATAAAGCAGGAGCTAAAATACCTACATTCTCATAATTAAAATAAGACTTATACAAAATTTCAATAGACTCACTATCAACTAAAATATCTGGATTTAAAATAAGAATAAAAGGCGTTTTACTTTCTGATACACCTAAATTATTGCCCTTACCATATCCTAAATTCTTTTTTGTTTTTATATACTTTATGTTTTTAACTCCCTTCACTAGCAAACGAATTTCGTCAGATTTTGAGTTATCAACAATAATTGTTTTAAATTTACTTATTTCAAATAAATTTTTTTCTATCAGTTTGTAACTATTAAAACAAACTATTATAAGTGTTATATCGTTGTAAAAATTCATTTATTATTAAACAGATTAAACCATTTCTTTTCTATATTATTAAAATGATATTTTTTTGAACTTCTAATTGAATTATCAATGTATTTTTTTTTAATAAGCTGATTTTTATTTAACAATTCTAAAATTTTAAGTGATAAAGACCGATAATCCTTTACAATTAAACCGTTATAATTGTTTTTAATTACATCCTTTAATGCAGTTTCGCCAAAAGTTATAACAGGTAACCCACAAGCATTTGCCTCAATTGCATTAAGACAAAAAGTTTCATCATATCCAAGACATATCATACCCAAAGATGTTTCATATGTTTTTTTTAATTCATCTTTTTTTACTCTACCTAGAAAAATTATATTATATTTTTTGTAATAATTTTTTAATTTTCTAAATTTACTTTTATCAATGCCAAAAATAAATAATTTGGTCTTTTCATTCTTTGGATAGATATAATTTACCCACATATTTAAAGTCTCTTTTAGACCTTTTTCTCTCTGTACAGACCATATGAAATTATTTTTTCTTTTATAATTGCATTTGTTGATAATGAATTTTTTTGACAAAAAATTCGGAATTATAATTTTTTTGTTAAAAAAATATAAATTTGAAGTTTTGCTTTCAAGATATTTACTGACAAAAACAGCAGTTATTTTATTTTTTAGAATTGATAATAATTTCTTTTTTCTAAAAGCTTTTTCAATAGCTAAAGTATTATGTATCCATAATATTTTTTTTGAATTTCTAAACAAATTAAAAATATTTGGATCATTTGAGCTTACTATATAATCGAAATTATAATTATGGCTATCTTTTTTTAATTTAGATATTGGAAGATTTATTAAATTTTTTTTCTTAAATTCCTTATTGCAGAATGAAGCTAGATATATTTTATTTTTAGAATTAGCTAAATATTGGGATAATTCTAAATTCAAACTTTCTATTCCTCCTAATGATTTTATATTTTTTGACTCCAAACTAAATTTGAAGGGACAATAAAATAAGATATTCATTTTGTATCCTTTGAAATAATCCTATAATAATAAAAAGCTATTTTATCCTTCAAAAGATCAAAATAAAAAATAATATCTTTCTTTGGATCAGATAAATTTTCATTATGAATATAATGTGATTTAAGATAATGTTTTTTAAAAAATCTTATAGAAAATCCCCACTTTAATAAAAAAATTTTATTTGCTCTTGATCCTTGATTTTTTTTAAATTCGCTATTTTTCTTTTTTCTTATAGTTACGGATCCAAAATGATAAACTCTTGATTGATTAAGACATTTAAAAATTCGAACACCTTTATTCCATAACTTCAAATTTAAATCTGGATCTGAACCAGCTCCAGGTGAAAATTCCTCACTAAAACCACCAACTTTTTCCCATAAATCCTTATGAATTAGATGTGGAGCCCAAGTAGAACCATCAAAATCAGGATGTTTTAGTTTTTTATAATTTTCTAAAAGATATTTTTCGTCAAAATTATCAATTGTATCGCCAGCATTTAAATTTAAATGTCCATTTAGTCTTGGATCCCCATTTATCATAATACTAGATAAATAAAATTTTTTAGTTTTTAGTTCTTTAACCTTTTCTATTAGAATTTTATCCCAATTTGGTAAAAAATACATGTCATCATGTGAATAAAGAATAAGATCAAATTTACTTTCTTTTGAAATTTTATTACACGCTATACATAAGCCAATATTAGCACTTGAATATGTAAATTTTATATTTGAATCCTTTATATATTCTATTGTTCCATCATTTCCTTGATTTATATGAACTAAAATCTCGTTTTTATAAAAGGAATTTTTATTTATACTTTCTATACACTTTTTCAAATATAATAAATTATTATAAGTAGGGATAATAATTGAGATCATAGTAAATTAGATGTTTTAGAAATAAAAACTAAATCATCATGTATCCAATTGATTAATTTGTACTTCTTACTTATCATAAACTTGTAAATATTAGATTTTTCAATGTTTTGAATATTGTGCTGATAGAATTCATTAACATTAGGTTTAATAAACTCAATTGATATTATTTTTGGCCTATATTTATTAAAATTAAGCCCTTTTAAAACATTCAATTCATTTCCCTCAACATCAATTGATAAAAAATCAATATTCTTGCCATTAAATTTTGAATTTTTAATAATATTATTTAAAGTATTAATTTGAATTTTTTTGATTAACTTTGCCCCCTTTCCTCTTGATTTCGAAATTGTGTTTTTTGGAGCACGATTATGAAAAAAATAAAGATCACCTTGACCTTTTTTATTTGATAAAGCCGACATAATATTATCGTCTTTGGGTCTAAAATAGTTGAACATATCGATTGAGTTAAAATCTAAATCAACATTGATACCTTTCCAACCATCTATATAAAGCATGTAAGTATTATTATTTATTAATGGATGATGACATCCTACATCTATATAAATACCTTTTTTTTTGTTTTTTTTTAGAATATCCTTAATTATTAAGTCAACACCCCAGTTTGAATATAATAACCTTGGTTTATATTTTAATTTTAGGAATTGAAAAAAAAAATATAGTAATTTGGGCAAGTTTTTTTTTTCTGTATATAGATATCTTTTTTTTAATTTTTCCTCAATTTTCATTTTTATACTGAATACAAATTGTTATTGAAATCATCTTATGGTTTGTGCCATAAATATTTTTTATTATCTTTTAAACCTAAAGTTTTTTTTATTATGAAATCAGCAACTAAGTTTGAATTAAAATATTTCATATATTTGGCTTTACCTCTTCGACCTATCGATTTTCGTAATTTTTCATCTTCAGAAATTTTTTCAATTTTTTCGGATAAATCTGCAATATTTTTATAGAAAACCATTTCGGTATTATCAAAAAAGTCATTATAACATGTTTTTTCGTCAATTAGAGTAACTAAACCATTTCCTATAATTTGAGTAATTCTATCACTACTATAGTATTTAATCGGTGTTCCTCTACTTAGATTGAGACCCATTTTTGAATTTGATATGTTTTTAAAATACTGGTCTGCCCATATAGGCTGAACATTATTCATACCAAATAAATCGAATTTAATATTTTTACAGTTCGATATTAAATCCTTAATAAACTTTTCTCTATCATCAGATGATCTATTTTTTAATTGACCCCTATGAACACCATGGCTTAACGCAAAGAAAACATCATTAGAGCAATCTTTTTTATAATTGTCCAATGTTTCCATGGAACTATCAGATGGATTTGGAATAAAGTAGTTCTTAACTTTTTTAGATAACAAATTAACAGCTTCAGGAGATGTAGTTAAAAAATTTGCATCTAAAACATCAGATTTATCAAGTATTCTATTTTTATTTTTTAAATAATCAGGTCCATTTTTATTTAAAGGATCAAGAAACCATTGGGCTATTTTTAAATTAGAATAATCTTTTTTTAAATTATATAAAATATCTTTCGATACCATATCCGCATGACCTAAAACAATCATGTCAGGTTTAAAATGATTACAAGTTTTTAATAATTTATCATTAAGAGCACTAGACCCTGAAAAATCTTTTATAGATTTTCCTCTACTTACAATATCTCTATCACTAAATTCTAAAACACTATGGCCCAATCTTATAAAACCATTATTTAATCTTCTTCCAGTATTAAAGAATAATCTACCATTATGTCTTTCATTGAAATTAGTTATATGTAAAATTCTTAAATTTGATTTTAATTTTGAAATATATGGTTTATTAATTTTAAAAAAATTAAATCGTATATTATCGACTTGACGTGAAACATATTGATGGGAAAGATAAAAATTTTTAAAAGATAATTTCTGATATTTTTTTCTTATTTTAGTATTTATTATTAAATCTTCTATATTTTTGTAAATATCCTTTATAGTTAAATTCTTTAATATTCTTCCATTAGTAATTGTTTCTGGGAGACCACCTCTATTACTAATTATAACAGCGCATCCATTTGCAGCAGCTTCTAAACTAGTTCTTCCAAAAGGTTCATCCCACCTGGAACAAACTACCGCTATACTAGTTTTCTTATAAATTTTTATTACTTCTTTATGTTCTCTAAAACCAAAGTTTTTGAGTCTTTCATGTTTAAAATATAATTTATCTCTAGGTTCATCGCCTATAACTAATGCTGTCCAGTTCTTATATTTTTTTAAAATCTTAATGACCGCATTACCAAAAAGGTCATAACCTTTTGATCTATTAAGTTTTCCTACAAAAGTGATAATATTTTTTTTATTTCTAAAATTAATTTTATTTTTTGAAGCTGACTGATTTATAACAATCAATTTTTCACTATTGATTGCGTCTGACTTCATATTTTGCAGAAATCTTTTTTTTGACCAGTTACTATTAAATACTATTCTATAGCAATTATTTAATAGAAAGGATCTTTCACTAATACTCTTTGATCCTGACATCGTTAGAGGATCATTATGAAAATATAAAATATAATTTCTATTATTTAAATCATTAACTAAATATTTGAGATAAATTGGTCTATTATGTAATTCAATAATATCTGAATCTAATTCTTTCTCTTTTTTTATAAATTGTTTTACATAATCTTTGTTTTGACTTTGAAAAAAGGATTTTTTTATATTGATATTAAAGTATTTCTTATCAAATTTTTTTTTAAATTCAGTTTGGCCAAATACCGTTATTTTTTTTTTAAATTTACTATATTGTAATGTATCATTAATAAATAAAGATACGGCCCCAGCATATGAAGGCGAAAAATTTTCTTTTAATGGTAATAATATTGAGATTTTCATCTTTTTTTAAGTATCTCTCTCCTTAATTTATAATTTTTTTTTAATGCATATTCATACTTCATAGCCTGTGATTTCGAATCATATTTCTTATAGTAAACTAACTTCCATTTTTTTCCCCTAGTAAACTTTGCTCCTTTACCTGTATTATGTAAACTAATTCTTTTTTCAAGGTTACTAGTGTAACCAACGTATGAAAATTTTTTGTTTTTTTTAAGGTTAGATACAATTAAATATACAAAATAAGACATTTATGGCGGTCCCTAGGGGAATCGAACCCCTCTTTCGAGGATGAAAACCACGTGTCCTAACCGATAGACGAAGGGACCAAATTTGGATCTTTTATTGTAAAATATTATATTTATCAAGTTTTTATAATGTCTTCTCTTATGAAAATTTTACACATTTTTGAGCTTTTGTGAGTAACTAGTGTTTCGGTTATATATCTATTATCTTGAACATTAATACCTTTAACTAAATCTCCTGAAGTTATTCCTGTAGCACAAAATATCGAGTCACCTTTAATAATTTCACTTAAATCATATTTTTTTTTTAAATCTTTGATGCCCATTTTTTTTGCTCTTATGATATCTTTGTCGTTATCAAATAAGAATCTTCCTTGGAATTTGCATTCATACGCATCAATGGCTGATGCTGCTAAAACCCCCTCAGGACCACCACCAATACCTAAAAATATATCCACATTATACTTTTCATTAGTTATCATTAATGCTCCAGATACATCGCCGTCAGTAATTAATTTCATTTTAACATTCATCTCATTAAGTTTATCGATAATTTCTTTATGTCTGGGTCTATCTAGCAAACAAACAGTTATATCTGTAACATCTTTGTTTAAAGCATCTGCTACATTTTTAATATTTTTTTCTATAGGGAAATCTAGATCTGTTGCATCAAAAGGTACTTTATTAGTAACTGCAAGTTTATTCATATAAGTTTCAGGAGCGTTGAAAAGATTTCCTTTTTCAGCAATTGATATAACTGAGAGTGCACCAGGCAGATTTTTTGCTACAAAATTTGTACCTTCAACAGGATCTACTGCAATATCAATATTTAAGAGTCCACCAGAACCTAACTTTTCACCAATGTATAACATTGGAGCTTCATCTAACTCCCCTTCTCCAATTACGACTTCACCATTGAATTTTAATTTATTTATTTCATTTCTCATAGTATCAGTTGCTGCTTTGTCAGCATTAATTTTATCATTTTTACCAATAAATTTATGACAAGATATAGCTGCCATAGAGGTTACTTTTACAATTTCATCAACTAATTCTTTTTTTAAAGTCACTAAACTTTTTCTCTTGAGATTTTTTCAGTATTATATTTAAGTTTGTTTTCAAATTCATTTAATCTTTTCCAAACAGAAATTAATTCAACTATTATTGGCCAACTTCTTACCAAATATTGTAACGATGTTTCTACTCTTCCAAAAGCTCTGATAATTTGTTGAACAAATCCTAATGTTATTGCCCCAGTGACAATTGTTGGCGCTAAAGCTAAATAGGGAACAATAACCATTCCTTGTAAATAACTCCATTTAACTGCATTAAAATATAAATAATGAAAATACATTTTATAATGTATCTTTCTTACTCCACTATATAAATCATCGATTCTAGCTGGTTGAGCATTTTCTTTAAAATCCTCTCCTAAAACTAATTCTTTTCTGTAAGCAGCCTCTTCTTTCTGGATGTCGTATTCTATACCGGGTAATTTTATTCCTACAGCAGCTAAAATAAATGTACCCCCTAAAGCTGAAATGATTGCTACCCAAACTAAAGCATGATTCACTTCACCTATCCATGGTAGAACCGTAATACTTTTAGACAATCCCCATAAAATTGGTGTGAATGCAATTAATGTCATAATACTTCTAAGGAGTTCAGCTCCTAAACCTTCCATAATTCTTGCAAACTTTAGTGTATCTTCTTGTACTCTTTGTGAGGCTCCTTCAATTGATGAGGCAAAATCCCATTTATCATGATAGAAATGTGCCATAGCTGTTCTCCATCTAAATGTCCAATGACTTGTGAAATAATCACTAAATATAACAACCAATATATAAACAGCAGCAATTTTGGCGAAAGTAAAAAGATAAGCTATAAATTCTTTCTCTGTAACAGCCCCAGGCTCAGCTAAAGCTTTTTGTAAAGTATCATAAAATTCACCAAACCATTCATTTATTTTAACATCTAATTGAACTTGATACCAAGTTGCTGCAAGAATAAGAATTGTTCCACCAATACTCCATAAATGCCATCTTTTATCTGTGAAAAATTTAAACATTGTATTAATTTAAAAAATTATCTGTATAAGATTTTTTAACAATTTTCCTCTTTTTTGGTTCAATTAACTCAAAATCAATTTTTTTCTTTTTTGCGTATTCTATTGCCAAATCTTTAGTTGAAAATTCTAATTTTAACTCGGAGTAAGTATCTGCAGAACTTTCCCAACCCATCAATGGATTTTTTGTAGGATCATCAACTTCAAACTCTAATATCCATTTACTAGTTTTGCCAAGACCAGATTGCATCGCTGTTTTGTTAGGTTTGTATATTTTAGCTTTTTTCATAATTGATGGTCGGAGTGGCAGGATTCGAACCTGCGACCCTCTGGTCCCAAACCAGATGCGCTACCAGGCTGCGCTACACTCCGGAACAAGTACTAATACAGTACTTATTTATTTTTTCAATGTATAAAGATGTGTAAAACAAGGGATTTTTAATCAGAATCTGTTATATAGAGCTAATGATAATAGCTTGTCCATGTGGTGAAAAAAAATTCGAAGTAGATGAAAATTTGATTCCTGATAAAGGTAGATTATTAAAATGTGGATCATGTGATCAAACCTGGTTCTTTAATAAAAATGTTAGCAAACCAACAGAACCATTAATTGATAAGCCTGCTAAACAAAAAAAGATTTTATATAAAGATGAAAATATTGATAATTCAGTATCAAAAGCACCTTTAAAACCAGGATCAGAATTAGTCAAATATAAACCAAAATACAATTTCACCTTTGGAAAATTTTTAAGTTATATAATTGTTTCTATAATAACTTTTGTTGCAATCATAATTGTATTAGACACATTCAAGGCTCCATTAAGCAATATTTTCCCAAATTTAGAACTTGTATTATATAATTTATTTGAAACCTTGAGAGATTTGATACTTTTTGCTAAAGATCTGAATTAGATGATTAATTATTTATCCAAACCCTTTATTTGGTTTTTTAAGCTTGAAGCTGCTAGTGGTTTAGTTTTATTATTTGCAGCAATAATTGCATTAATAATAAGTAATTCAGGTTTATCAGAATTATATTTTTCAACTTTAAATCAATATTTATTCATTGGTATAAATGATTTTGGATTAAAATTATCAGTTCTTCATTGGATAAATGATGCTTTAATGGCAATATTCTTTTTTTTTGTCACTCTAGAGATAAAGAGAGAATTTTTGCAAGGTGAACTTTCTAATATTAAACAAGCACTACTTCCAATAATTGCAGCGGTTGGTGGAATGTTAGTGCCTGCATTATTTTACGTATTTATCAATTTTGGAGATAACGAAACTATGAATGGATGGGCAATACCCTCTGCTACAGATATCGCCTTTTCACTTGGAGTATTATCTTTATTAGGAAAAAGGGTGCCTTTATCATTAAAAGTTTTTTTAACAGCTCTTGCGATTATTGATGATTTGGGTGCTATAGTAATTATAGCGTTATTTTATTCAGGAGACTTAAGTATTAAATATTTAAGTCTGATGTTGTTAGCATTTTTAATATTGCTAGTAATAAATAAATTTAACATTAAAAAATTCTTACCTTATTTAATTATTGGTATTTTCCTTTGGGATTTTACTCATAATTCTGGAATACATGCAACAATTGCAGGTGTTTTGTTAGCGATGACAATACCTCATCGAAAAAAAGAAAAAGATTTTTCTTTATTAATCAAAATTGAACATGCAATAAGCCCTTATGTTGCTTTTGGTATTATGCCTTTATTTGCATTTGCAAATGCCGGTGTTTCTTTAGAAGGTTTATCTCTTGGATCTTTACTAGATAAAGTACCATTAGGAATAGTTTTAGGGTTATTTTTAGGTAAGCAATTAGGTGTATTTGTTTTTTCATATGTTGCTATAAAAACAAAAATTGCCCAAATGCCAAATAATACAAGTTGGTATAATTTTTATGGTGTAGGCGTATTAACTGGTATTGGCTTTACGATGAGTCTTTTTGTGGGAAATTTAGCTTTTGTTGAAAATATGCAATATATGGATGGCGTAAAAATAGGTGTATTAACTGGGTCACTATTATCCACCTTATTTGGTTACTTTTTGATATTACTCACTCCAAATAAGTGATTTATAAAAATGAAAAAATTTACAATCATAGGAATATCTATAATTATGTTTTTTTTTAAAAATTCAGTTGCTGCAAATAATGAAAAAATTTTTTTTGACTTTAAGATAAATAGTATCACTGGAGAGATTATTGATTTAAATAACTATAAAGATAAGGTTGTTTTGATTGTAAATACAGCTAGTTATTGTGGTTTTACAAATCAATATACTGAGTTACAAACACTTTGGGATAAATATAAATCTAAAGGTCTTATTGTTTTAGGTATTCCATCTAATTCTTTTAACCAAGAAAAAAATTCAAATTCTGAAGTTAAAGAATTTTGCGAAGTAAATTTTGATATAGATTTTCCATTAACATCAATTACCGATGTAAAAGGTGAAAATGCCCATGAAATATATCAGTGGGCAAAAGAAAATTATGGAAAATCGGCAGTCCCAAAGTGGAATTTTTATAAAATTCTAATCAATCGACAAGGAAAAATTGAAGATACTTTTTCATCCTTAACAAATCCAATGTCTAAGAAAATAACAAATATAATTGAAAAAATCTTATAAATTAATCGTTAATCCATCATGTGCAGGAATAACATTCTTTGGTAAAACCTTTTTAAGCTCATTATAATCTAGCACAGGAGATAAGTTCGTTAATATTGCTTTCTTGGGTTTAAATTTTTTTATTATAGATAAAGATGTCTCTAAATTGAAATGAGATGGATGTGGCTTGTACCATAAACAATCAATTATCAAATATTTAAGACTTTTAAAATATTTATAATCTTTGTTATAAATTTTACTTACATCACTTATATAGGCAATTTTTTTATCTATAATAAAACAATTAGATTTGACTTTTCCATGATCAACTTTGATTGATCTTATCTTCATGATCTTATTATTATCTCTAACTGATAAATTATTTTTAAGTTTATGTAATTTTAAAGTAGCTGGATACTCTCTTGAATAACTTTTGAAAATATATGAAAAAGTCTTTTTTAAATAATCAGAAGTATCTTTATCAGCATATACATTTAATTGTTTTTTTGTATTAATATAAAATGTTCTTAAATCATTAATACCGTGTGTTTGATCACCATGCATATGTGAAAATAAAACTTTATCTATTCTTTTTATTTTATGTCTTAATAATTGATGTCTTAAATCTGGGGATGTATCAATAAGAATATTTTCGTTAGAGGTCTTTATAAAACTGGAACACCTTGTTCGATAATTTTTTTTGTTTTGAGGATCACAATTTCCAAAGAAACCATCTGGTCTTGGCACACCCATTGAACTACCACATCCTAGTATGATAAATTTCATAATGTTTTAATTAAAAAATAATTTATTAAAGTTGTTCGAAGTGAAATATATAAGATCTGATTTGGATACATCTTTAATTTGTGCTAATTTTTCTGCAGTAAAATCAATAAAGCATGGTTCATTTTTTTTTCCTCGATTAGGAACAGGTGCAAGATATGGACTATCGGTTTCTATTAAGACTCTATCTAAAGGTAATGATCTGAAAGTTTCTTGTAAATCAGTCGAGTTTTTAAAAGTTATAATTCCACTTGCTGAAAAATAAGAATTCAATGTAAGAAGTTTTTCTGAAAATTTTTTTGATCCAGTGAAACAGTGCATCAAAATTCTTGGATTATGTCCTTTATACTCATTGAGTATATTAAAGGTATCATCTTCTGCATCTCTTGAATGTACGATAAGAGGAACGTCACACTCTATTGCTGCTTCAATATGTTTTTTAAAACTAGTTATTTGTTTCTCTTTATCACTGTTATTATAATAATAATCTAATCCCGTTTCTCCTATCCCAATTATTTTAGAATTTTCTTTAAGACTTTTAACTATTTCATTCTTAGTAATTGTATTAGTGTCACTTTCATGTGGATGTATACCTACTGTTCCATATATGATCTCATCTTTATTGACTATATCTTTAATTCTAGAAAAACTCTCAAAAGATGTAGATATAGTTAACAACTTTTTAATACCAACATCTTTCGATCTTTTAAGCACATTTGAAAGATCACTAAGTAACGGTTCATGATCTAGATGGCAATGTGAGTCAATCATTTTCTTTTTCTATTTTCTTAATTAATATATCTATCTTATTTATCATATTACCTTTAATAATAAATTCATTATTAGATATAGTTTCTAATTTGATATCTTTTTCCGATAAATTAAAAATTTTTAATGCTTTCAATGATGTTTCGGGAATAATTGGATAAAGTAAAAAGCTAATTTTCCTGACCATTTCTAACGTTGTATAAACTATAGTATTTAACCTAATTAAATTATCCTTTTTTTTCCATGGCTCTTGATCATTAAAGTATTTGTTTGCGTCAAACAGAGAATTAACAATGAAATCTATATAAAAATTTATATTTTGTTCATTTATTTTAGACCTTATAGTATCTAAATTTTCTTGAAATTTATTCAATATTTTTAAATCATCGAGTTGAAAATCAATTTTTGTAGGAATTTTCCCATCACAATTTTTCATCGCAAAAGCAGTAACTCTTTGACATAAATTGCCATAATTATTTGCTAGATCACTATTTATACAATCTTCAAGTCTTTCTTGAGAAATATTACCATCGTTTCCAAATGAAACTTCCTTAATCAAATAATATCTTAAAGGGTCTAAACCGTATTCTTCAATAATTTTTAATGGATCTAAAATATTTCCCTTAGATTTTGACATTTTTTCTTCGCCAGATAATATCCAACCATGACCATAGACTTTTTTTGGTAATTCAATTTTAGCAGCTAAAAGGAAAGCAGGCCAATAAACTGCATGAAATCTTAAGATATCTTTACCAATCAAATGGATAGATGCTGGCCAAAATTTTTTAAAAAGTTCATCATTTATATCTGGATAATTTAAAGCACTTAAATAATTTGTTAATGCATCGAGCCATACATAAATAATATGTTTATCGTTACTAGGAACTGGAATTCCCCATGTAAAAGTTTTACGACTTACAGAAAGATCTTTAAGACCACTTTTTACAAAACTAATTACCTCGTTTTTTCTAGACTCAGGTAATATAAAATCTGGATTATTTTCATAAAATTCTAATAGAGGTTTTTGCCATTTAGAAAGTCGAAAAAAATAAGACTCCTCCTCAATCCATTCAACGTTAGATTTTGACGATTTTGCAATTTTTTTTCCATCTTTTTCATCTATCTCATCCTCATTGTAAAAAGCTTCATCTGAGACTGAATACCATCCAGAATAATTTGATAAATAAATGTCATCATTTTTTTCAAGAAGAGACCAGAGATGCTGAACTGTTTTTTTATGTCTATCCTCAGTAGTTCTTATAAAATCTGTATTAGATAAATTCAATGTTTTTGAAAGATCTTTAAATGTTTGACTAATTTGATCGCAGAATTCCTTAGGCTTCTTACCCACTTTTTCAGCTGATCTTTGTATCTTTAAACCATGCTCATCTGTACCAGTTAAAAAATGAACTTTATAATCATCAATTGATTTAAATCGCGCAAAAAAATCAGCTATAATGCTAGAATATGCATGCCCCATATGAGGTTTTCCAGATGGGTAATATATCGGAGTAGTAATATAAAAATTTTTATCCATTTAAAATTTTATATTCAAATTCCATAAATAAAGACTCTTCATCTAAATTAAATTTTTTAGTGTCATTTATTCTCATTAAAAAATAATCATAATATTCAAAAGTTCTTGATTTTGCTAATTTTATTTTTGTTAAAAAATAAAACTCAAAATATTGAAATATTATATCTTTAATTAAAGCATCTTTTTTATACAAATTATCTTTAATAACAAGTTTTAGAAAACTTTTTAAATCATAATCCTTTAAATCATGTTTTTGTATTTTAAAAAATTCAATTAAATGATATATTTGTCCAGGTGTTAAATAATAGTTTATCAAATCTTTATTCATAAATTTCATAATATCATTATCTAAAATCTTATTAATAACTGAAATCGATTTTTTGTGATCTAATGATATTTTAAAATTAATACATCTCGATTTTAAAGTAGGTAAAATAAATCTATCGTTATTTATCAATATAAAATAAGTGTTTGATGGTGGTTCCTCTAAAACTTTCAAAAGTGCATTAATAGATGAAATATTTAATGTTTCGATATTATCTATAATTATAAATCTTTCCTTGTTATTAAAAGATGATTTATTCAAATTATTAATCAATTCTCTAATTTGATTAATATCAATATTTTTTTTTTCACTTAAGGTATCAACTAATAATAGGTTAGGATTTGATCCATTTATTGCAAGCTTATAAGATTTATTGTCAGGATTAATCTTAGACTCTTTAATAATATAGGGATATTCTTCTTTAATGGACAATATATAATTTACTAAATGAAATGCTAAAGTTGACTTACCCAAACCTTTGTCACCACTAAGTAAAATTTTTGTAGGTAATCTTTTTTTCTTATAAAGTTCTACAAATTCTGACAGATAGTTATCGAGTGAAAACAAATTAGTTTGATTTATTGGACTTAGGCTCATTTTATCAATTTTTCAATTTTCTTTAAAACAAATTTTTCATTCAACTTAATATCTAAATTTGAGTCAATTATTTGATATTTTCTTTTATTCTTATTTGATATTTTTACAAAACCTTTTTGAACTTTATTGTAAAAATTTTTTTTGAAATTATCATACCTGTTAATAGATTTTCTTAATCTAAGTCGCTTTACCATATTTTTATGATTTACCAGGTTTAAAAAAGTAAAAGAGACTTTAAAATTTGATAAAATATGTTTGTTAATACTATTTAATAAATCTAAATTTACACCCATACCATAGTGTTGATACGCAATAGTTGAGTCGACAAATCTATCTATCAATATAATTTTTTTTTTATAATATTTTCTTAGTAGATTGATATTTTCACTTCTAGAAGCTAAATAAAGCAGCAAATCTGTATTTTTATTAAAATTAGATTTTTTATTAAGTATCAATTTTCTTATTTTTTCTGAATTTAAACTTCCTCCTGGTTCTCTGATCTTGATAAAAGAAAGTTTTCTTTTTTTAAGATATTTTGAAATTTTATTTAAATGATAAGTCTTACCACTCCCTTCAATACCCTCGAAAACAATAACAGGTTTTCTAGACATCGCCCCAGATTAAATAATTCAATGATTTAATTAATCTAGTAAAAATATTTACTTTTTGAACATCGTTAAATGCTAGTAGGTCATATTCACCTATCAATTCCTGATCATATACAACCCTGAAAGATCCAATTTTTTGATTTTTTTCAATCGGCGCTTCTACTGGTCCATCATATTTTAAGGATATCTTTAATAATCTCTTTTTTGCTTTTTTGATTGTTTTATAAATATCAGTATTAACATGCACATCAACGTAACTTTGTTTACCAAGCCATACCTCTACTTTATCAATAGGTTTATTAGCTTTATTTATCTCAACTAGATCAAAATTTGTTAATCCATAAGTTAATAATTTGGAACTTTCTCTTGATCTTGAACTTTTGGTTTCAAATCCACTTCCGACTGCTATTAATCTTCTCCCCTTTCTATTAATTGACGACGCTAACGAATATTTTTCAACAGCTAAGTATCCTGTTTTAATACCATCAGCACCAATATTTTTATAAAGAAGAGGATTTCTGTTACCTTGTGTGATTGGATCACCACCAGTTCTATTCCAAGTAAATTCTTTTTCTGCAAACCACTCATAATATTTTGGATGTTCTTTAATTAAGTAAGTAGACATAATCAAAATATCTCTTACAGTTGAATAATTATCTGGATCATTAATACCAGATGAGTTTGCAAAGTTTGTATTTTCCATGCCTAGTTCTTTTGCTTTGGATGTCATCAAGATTGCAAATTCTTCCTCAGTTCCTGCTATACCTTCTGCAAGGGCAACACATGCATCATTACCAGATGCGATGATTATACCTAATAGTAAATCCTCTACTGAAACTTCATCACCAACCATTATAAACATAGATGAATAGCCTGCGGTTGATAATCTCCAAGCTTTTTCAGAAATTATAAATTTATCATCTAAAGATAGATCACCTGATTTAATTAAATCAAAAGCAATTATTGATGTCATTATCTTTGTCATTGAGGCTGGATAAATTGATCTATCTGGATCTTTTTCATATAAGATTTCTCCAGATAAGAAATCTTGTAATATTACTGTTCTGGCTTTTATATCAATATTTGCATTAACAGAAAAAATTAGAGATAAATATAATAAAATATTGATAAAAATTTTTTTAAGCATCTTTAATTATTTCTAGATTTTCAAAATACAAAGAGTTCATTTTTTCAAATGAGTCTTTAAGTGACTGTATATCATTAAATGGTCCCAATAATAACCTATAATTAGTTTTAGTAATTTCAATGATTTTAATATTTTTCAATTTAACTTCAATTTTAATTCTATTACTCATATTTTTAGCAGATTTTTTATAATAAAAATCAGCTACCTTTATATAATAAGAAAATTTATTATTTTTCTTTAATTTTTTTTTTGTTTTACTGGATGAATTAAGGTCGCTTATTTTAATACCATCTATAGGCGCCTTCTCTGCTACGTTTTTTTCTTCTTCAAAAGTTTTAGTTTTTTTTGCAATGTAAGTTGAATTTTTTGAAATTAAAATGATGTCTATATAAGGTTCACTTAAATCAAGCTCTAACTCCTCAGCAATTCTTTGAGTAATAATTGAATTGTAAAATGGTGAAAATTTTACTCTGTTTGATTTTACTTCTGCGATAAGTGATTTTCCATTTAAAGGATTAGTAATTTTTACATTTGATTTTCTTTTTAGATTTTTATGAAATATTGTTAATGATCTTTGATCAATTTTTTTAACTTTTAATTCGTCGTTATAGATAAGGGAAAATCCGCTATTTTTATATTTTTTGTCAAATGTAATATCTAATTTCTTACTTTGATTTATAGTAGTTTGATCACAACTTAATAAAAAAAATAAAGTACTTAAAATAACAAAAATATTAAATCTCATTTTTAAATTTATCCTTTAAAGTACAAACGGCAAGTGCAAATCTTAAAGATCTATTCCATTTTAAAATTATTTCATAATTTTCAAAAACTATATAAGCAGGGTTTAAAGTTTGTGCATCCGGTATAATATCTTTGTCCGGTGTTATAATTGCTATTTTTTGATTTTCATTTTTTATATTTAATTCAGAATAATTTTTAATATATTTTTTAAATGATTTTATTTTTTTTTTACTATGTATCTTTCTCGCTGACACATTCAGAAATTTAGTAGGAACATTTTCATCTAATTCAATTTTCTTAAAACAAAGATCATTTTTTTTCCACCCAATCTTATTTAAATAATTAGCAGCAGATGCATATGCGTCTTCAGAATTTTTCAAATCAATAAAATTATCCTTATTATAGTCAAAAGCATAATTCTTTATTGTTGATGGCATAAATTGAAAAAAACCAAAGGCACCTGCCCATGAACCATACAATGTTTTATAATCTATTTGATTATTATCAATTAATCTCAATAAAGTTAAGAGTTCATTTGAAAAAAACTCTGATCTTCTTTTATCATAACTTAATGTTGCTAATGATGATAATATGTCCATTTTTCCAACATAAGTGCCAAAGTTAGTCTCGATGCCCATTAAAGATAAAAGTAATTCTTTTTCTACTCCAAAATTTTTTTCAACTAAATTTATAAGATTTGAATTATTTTCGTAAAAATTTACACCCTTTTTTAATTTTTTAGCTGAAGTGCGTTTACCAATATATGTTTTTGTGTCCTCATAAAACTCTGGTTGAAATCTATCGTATTCAATAACTTTAGGTAAAAATCTTGCATTTTGCATTGCCATATCAAAAGTCTTTTCTGAAATATCATTAGCTAATGCCACTTTTTTGAAATTCTTTTTCCATTTATTGAAATTGATATTTTCACTAGAATAACAATTCAATATTGTTATTAAAAATAAAAAAAATATTTGACTAATTAGTTTCATAAAGATCTTTAAGATATATAATTACAGCAATCCAGATAATAATAAAACTCACTAATTTAATTAGTGAAAAATCCTCATTGTAATAAAAGTAGCCTAAAATAAACTGCAATGTAGGTGTAATGTAAAAAATCATTCCTGTAGCTCCAAGACCAATTAATTCAACACCTCTTACATATAAAAATAAGGGAATCACAGTCATGGGTCCCGCTAATAATAGAAATATACTCAGACCTGGGTTAGACAAACTAAAGTCATTTAATCCCTTATCAAAAATAAAATAAAAGACAATAAGAGCAAAAGGAAAAATATATAAACTCTCTATTAAAAGTCCAATATCAGTTTCTATATCAATTTTTTTTCTTACTAGATTATAAAATGCCCAGCTCAAAGCTACGATTATACCAACCCATGGAAGTGTTTTTATGTTGAGAAAAATCATAATCAAAATAGATATGATTACTAATAAAATAGAAAAAATTCTTTTTTTATTCAATTTTTCCTTAAAAAAAATGTATCCCAACAAAACACTTATAATTGGCATAAT
>CACJLZ010000005.1 GCA_902594395.1 uncultured Pelagibacteraceae bacterium | reverse complement strand
TCTTATCGTTTTTGACAATCACACAACCAACAGATGGATTTGATCCCGTATGACCGTATCGAGATATAGCCAGTTTTAAGGCTATCTCCATATATAATTTATCTTTTATTGAAAATTTATCTTTTTTTGTAGACATCAAGCTTGTCCACGAATTGTACAAAATCTTTTTCCTCTCTAAAATTTCTATAAACAGATGCAAAACGAACATATGCAACAGGATCTAATTCCTTTAAACCTTCCATAACCATAGTGCCTATAGTATTTGTTGATATTTCACTTTGACCAAGCTCTTCGAGAGTTCTTGAAATTTTACTTATGAATTTTTCCGCAGTTTCTGTATCGATTGGACGTTTCTTTAAAGCTATATAAATTGATTTAGACAACTTATCTCTATCAAATGTTGATTTTCTTCCGTTTTTTTTAATTACCATAATTTCTCGAAATTGAACTCTCTCAAATGTTGTAAAACGTGCGCCACAAACACAAAGTCTTCTTCTTCTTATAGCTGTACCATCTTCTGTAGGGCGTGAGTCGACAACAGAGGTCTCCCCTTTTTTACATATTGAACAAATCATTAACTATAAGTTCTTATATATCGGAAATGATGAAGTTAAAGAGATAACTTCATTTTTAACCTCGTTTTCTACTTTACTGTTGTCATTAGGATTTTCAGATAAACCCTTTAAAGTTTTTGTAATTAATTCACCAACCGTTTTAAATTCATTTAAACCAAAGCCACGGGTAGTAGCCGCTTGAGTTCCCAATCTTATACCTGAAGTAATCATTGGTTTTTCTGTATCGAAAGGAATTCCATTTTTGTTACATGTAATGTTTGCTCTTGATAGACTTTCAGCAGCAAGATTACCTTTAACATTGTAAGGTCTCAAATCTACCAACATTAAATGTGTATCAGTTCCATCAGAATAAATTTTAAAACCATTATTTTTTAAAGTTTCAGCTAACATTTTTGCATTCGCTAAAACTGACTTTATGTAATCTTTAAATTCTGGTTGTAAAGCTTCTAGAAAACCTGCAGCTTTAGCTGCGATAACATGCATTAATGGACCACCTTGGTATCCAGGAAAAACCGCAGTGTTAAATTTTTTCGCAAGATCTTCATGATTAGTTAAAATTATTCCACCTCTTGCACTTCTAAAAACTTTATGTGTTGTTGATGTAACAACATGAGCATGATCACATGGGTTTGGATAGCCTTTTCCTGCAACTAGGCCAGAAAAATGTGCCATATCAACCATGAGATAAGCACCAACTTTATCAGCAATTTCTCTAAATCTTTTAAAATCTATTACTCTTGAGTAAGCACTTCCACCAGCTATGATTAATTTCGGTTTATGTTCTAATGCAAGTTTTTCAACATTATCATAGTCTATGAGTTCAGATTTTTTATCAACATCATAACTGATTGCATTAAACCATTTACCTGACATTGAAATTTTTAAACCATGAGTTATATGTCCACCAGAATTTAAACTCATTCCCATAAAAGTATCACCTGGACTTAATAGAGCTAAAAATACAGCACCATTAGCTTGTGCACCTGAGTGAGGTTGAGAGTTTGCAAATTTACAATTGAATAATTTTTTTAATCTATCATTTGCAAGATTTTCTGCGACATCAACATGTTCACAACCGTTGTAATAACGCTTACCTGGATAGCCTTCTGCATATTTGTTTGTTAATACTGAACCTTGGGCTTCCAAAACAGCTTGGGAAACTATATTTTCTGAAGCAATTAACTCAATATGTTGTTGCTGTCTTATTAGTTCATCTTTAATAGCTTTATATAGCGCAGGATCTTTTACGGATAAACCATCCTCAAAAAAACTTTTATAGCTGTCGTTTAAATAACTTTTTTCACTGGACATAATTAAATTTTTTTCACTCTTTTTAAATGTCTACCATTTTCAAATTTAGTATTTAAAAAAATTTTTACAAATTTGAAAGCGTTTTTTTTACTAATTAATCTAGAACCTAATGTAATGATATTTGCATCATTATGCAATCTGGATAATTTGGTAGATTTTGTGCTAAAACACTGAGCTGCACGTATATTTTTATGCTTATTTGCCACAATATTCATTCCAGTACCTGAGCCACATACTAAAATACCAACATTATTTTTACTAACTTTGATTTTTTTTGCTAATTTATGAGCATAATCAGGGTAATCAACATTTTTATCATTTACTGGTCCAAGATCTTTTAAATCTATTTTTTTATTCTTGAGATGTTTTTTTATATATTCTTTTAGTCTAAATCCGGCGTGATCTGAGGAAATAAAAATTTTTTTCAAATTAGTTGAACTTGTAATCAAGAACACATGCAACTAAATGTATTCTATTTTCTTCACCACCATTAAAGGCGTTGTGATACTTTGTATTATTTGTAATCCAAACCGACCCATCTGCCGGCATATGTTTAGCCACATTATCTATAACCATAATACAGCCAGGGTTCGTAATTATAGGTATGTGTAATCTAGGCTCTGGATCTCTATGCCAACTCAAAGTTGATCGCGGTTCTTTAAGTAAAATTCTCATCCTACCTAATTTATACTTTGAGGACAAAACATCATAAACATGTTTGAAATAAGTATTATCGTAATCTTTAACAAACTCACTGTATGCAGACTCATTTATCGCTCCCTCCCTCATTACTTCTTTGCCCGATCTGTCAGGTTTAGTCCAATAAAGACCTCTTGCTTTATTTCCTTTAATAGAATCTGGATCACCAGGAATTTGCGTTAATGATATGGCACCAAAATGTGTAACTCCTGCGTCTTCAAATTTTTTAGTCTGAATAATTTGATTATAAGCTTCTTGAAGTTTTAAAATATCAAATTTTAACTCTTGCTTTTGAAAATCGCTAAAGTCTAAAACTCGTTCTTCTTTTTTTAAATTTAAATTTATTATTTTAGAGTTTTCAATTGTCATCGTGATTGCTTTGTACTTATTTTGCTATATATGTGTATATTACATTTGTCGCATTTTTAAAATAAAATTAAATATGATTACTGGAAAATATCCTAGTTTAAGACTAAGAAGAAGCCGTAAAACCAACTGGTCAAGAAGGCTTGTCTCAGAAAATAATTTATCTCCTAATGACTTTATACTTCCTATATTCTTGATAGAGGGTAAAAACAGAACTCAACCAATCAAATCTATGCCCGGTGTAAATAGATATTCTATTGATAAATTAGGGGTAATATTAGATCGAGCTATTAAAAACCAGATACCTATGGTTGCCTTATTTCCCTACACATCATTTAAATTGAAAGATAATTTTGGAAGTGAAGCTCTAAATGAGGATAATTTAGTTTGTAGAGCTATAAGATACATAAAAAAAAGATATAAAGACAAAATTGGAATAATGTGTGACGTAGCTCTAGATCCTTACACAATTCATGGTCATGATGGAATTCTCAGTTCAAAAAACATAATGAATGATGAAACTATAGAGATCTTGATTAAACAATCTTTATTACAAGCTCAGATGGGATGTGATATTTTAGCACCTTCAGATATGATGGATGGTAGAATTGGGAGGATCCGAAAAGCTTTAGACAAAGAAAAATTTAAAAACATTCAAGTTTTATCATACGCTGTTAAATACGCTTCTAGCTTTTATGGACCTTTTAGAGATGCCGTAGGATCTAAAGTTGCCTTAAAAGGAGACAAAAAAACTTATCAAATGGACTTTAGAAATTACGATGAAGCATTAAGAGAAGTAGCTCTGGATATAAAAGAAGGTGCAGATATGATTATGGTTAAACCAGGTTTACCATACCTTGATATTATCAGATCCATAAAAGATAAATTTAAAATACCAGTTTTTGCCTATCAGGTTTCTGGTGAATATAGCATGTTATCAAATGCTGTAGAAAAAAAAATTATAAATAAAGATGCTATCTATGAAAATCTAATGAGTTTTAAAAGAGCTGGTGCAAATGCAATAGTAAGTTATTACGCAGACAGATTAAACGAAATTTTACCCTAATTATCTCAGTGTATTTATAAACTGGGTTCTGCTAATTGGATAGTTTAAGTTATTGGGTTTCAATATAGTTTTTTCTAAAAAATCACTAACTAATTTCAATCCATTTAAAAGTATGTTTAGATCATTAACTATAATTTTCTTATCAATTAAAAAATTTGGTATTATTTTTTTTTCAGTTTTAGATTTAACTACATATACTATTTTATCATTTAATATCTCTTTAGTGGCCAAATTATCTAATTCTAAATCAAATCCTACTGTTTTAAGTAATTCTAATTCCCAAAAAATATAATTTTTTAACCATTCATCATGTGAAAGTATCAAATAAAATTTTTCAATAAGATCAAATATCTTAATATTAGATTGAGATTCTGCTGTTAATAAACGAATAAGACTCATTGCAGAATTAATACATGAAAGTTTTTGAGAATTATCAAAATAGACAGGAGAATAAACTTTTTGTATTTCTAATTTAAAATACCCTAATTTATTTTCAGATTTAGAATTATAATTTAAATATAGTTGGTTTCCAATTTGAAGATAATTTTTGATTTTTTTTGAAGTACCACCAAAAACGATACCCGATGTCTTTCCGTGATTTTTAGTGTAAAATTCCGATATAAGAGAATTTTCGTTATATTTATTTTTTGAAAGTAAAAAACCTGTATCGTCCCAATTCATCAAATCAAATTATCATTTAAACAAAGTAAAGCTGCATTCTGTTCTGCTTCTTTTTTAGATTTTCCCTCACCGTTATAAAATTTTGTATTTTGTAATTTCACAGCAACTCTAAAAACAGGCTTATGTCTAGGACCAGTATTAGAGATAGTTTTATAAGTAGGAAGTTTTTTAAATTTTTTCAAAGAAAACTCTTGAAGTTTAGTTTTTGCATCAATCTGAGTAATCACACTTTCTTTTATTTTTTCTTTCCACAAATCTAATATAATTTTTTCTGTTATATTAAATCCCTTATCAAGGTAAATAGCTCCGATTAAAGCTTCACAACTATCTGATATTACCTTATCCTCAATTGTAAGTGATCTATTTTTTGGATTAAAAATTAAAATATAATTTTGTAAATTAACACTTTTGGCAATTTCCAAACATGTTTTTTTATTTACTAATGAAGCATATTTTTTATCCAAAATTCCCTCTTTTTCCTCTGGATAGATTTCTAAAAGTTTTTTTGCAATAACCAAACCCAAGACTCTGTCTCCTAAAAATTCTATTTTTTCATTATTATCAATTTTATTGAAACTTTTATGAGTAAGACTTTGAACAAGTAAATTTTTATTTTTAAACTTATAATCTATTTTTTTTTCAAGTTTAGAATAATCAATTTTCATCAAATAATTTTTTTAAAAAATCTGTCAAATCGAATAGATTTGTTCCATTTCCAAAAAGTAAAAATACTACCAACTGATCTATCAGATGAAAAAAAAATAAATCTTGCTTTACCAACTAGATTATCTTCATGAACATAACCCACGCTGGTTAAATACCTGCTATCTTTTGAACAATCTCTATTATCACCTAAAAAGAAATAATGGTTATCAGGAACAGTAAAAACGTCAGAATTATCAAAAGTAAAATTTTTGAGATAGACGGTTTTGTAAATTTTTCCATTTGGTAGTTTTTCCTCAAATGTAAAAACATTAATAGTCTTTTCCCCACAATAAATTATATCTCTTTCTGAAACTTTAGATTTAAGAATTTCACTATTATTTAGATATAAATTGGAGTTCACAAACTGAATTTTATCTCCCGGTAAACCAATAAGTCTTTTAATATAATCTGTTCTATTATCTGCGGGAGTTTTAAAAACTATTACGTCACCCCTATTTGGCTTAATAGAAAAAATTCTATTCTCAAAAATTGGTGGGCTAAATGGAAATGAGTGCTTGCTGTAACCATATGAATATTTTGTTACAAAAAGTCTGTCTCCAACTAATAAACCCGGTTCCATGGATGAAGATGGAATATAGAATGGTTGAATAATTAATGATCTAATAATTATAGCTATTATAAAAGCATAAAAAAGTGTCTTAAAGTTTTCTACAAAAAATTTTTTATTAAACATTTTTGGCCTGAATTATAGTAAATGCAATTGAATATTCTTTTTCATCAGATATTGAAAGAAATATATCGAAATTTTTAACTTTTAATGTTTTCAATATAATTTTTTTCGTTTTGTTATTTACTCTAAAATATGGTTTACCTAAATTATCATTTAAAATTTCAACGTCTTTAAAATTTAAACCTTTTCTAAAACCAGTGCCAAGTGCTTTTGAGAATGATTCTTTTGCAGCAAATTTTTTTGAGTAATACATAGATTTATCTTTTACCAACATAGAGTTTTTAATCTCAATCAAAGTAAATAACCTTGAAAGAAAACTTTTATTTTTAATAGATTTTTTTAGTCTTTTATTTTCAACAATATCTACACCGATACCTAAAATTTTCATTCTAATTTTTGATAATTCTTTTAAACTTTTTTATGACAAATGGTAAACCATAAAAAATAGACTCACCAATAATAAAATGCCCAATATTGAATTCTACTATTTCATTTATTTTAGTAAGTATCTTAGTAGATTTGAAATCTAGACCGTGTCCAGCATGTACTTCCACCCCAATTTTTGATGCTAATATTGCACATTTCTTTATCTTTAAAAATTCCTTAATAAAGGATTTTTTTGATTTTATCAGATTGGAAAAGTGTCCTGTATGTATTTCAATACAATCGGCACCTATTTCTTTAGACAAATAAATATCATTTATATTTGGGTTTACAAATAAACTTGTTCTAATCTTTTTTTTTTTAAATTGTGATATTATCTTTTTAATTTTATTTTTATTCTTCTTTAAATCTAATCCACCTTCAGTAGTTATTTCATTTCTATTTTCAGGTACAATACAAATAAATTTTGGTTTTATTCTCAAAGCATTCTTAACAATATTACTATTTGTTGAAATTTCTAAATTTACTAATAATCTTTTTATTGAACAAATCTTTTTTGCATCTAAATCTCTTATGTGTCTCCTGTCTTCTCGAAGGTGTATAGTGATTGAGTCAGCTCCTTTTTTTTTTACAAACAATGCAGCTTTATATGGGTCAGGATGAATTTCACCTCTAGCATTTCGAACTGTCGCAACATGATCAATATTTACACCTAATCGTTTCACTTAATAAATCTGCTTCCTGGTGTTGAAATGGGTATTGAATCTAATTCTTTTGGTATTTTGTTTGATTTATAAGTTGGTACTTCAATTTTAAGATGTGAAATTATTCTTTTTTTTATTTTCAATGTTTTCTTTGATGATCTGTCTATAATTGTGGCAAAACCCACTAATATTGCGTTAGATTTTTTTATTAGTTTTACACATTCCATACTAGATTTTCCTGTTGTTATTACATCTTCAATAATAATGACCTTAGACCCTTTTTTAATTTTAAAACCTCTTCTTAATGTAAATTTCCCTTTAACTCTTTCACAAAAAATCGTTTCTTTTTTCAAAATTCGACCAATTTCATAACCTATCACAATACCACCAATGGCCGGTGCCAAAATTAAATCAAATTTTCTAAAATTTTTTTTGATTTTTAAAGCCAATGATTTACATATTTTTTCTGCTTTTGATGGATAACTTAAAAGTTTAGCACACTGGATATACTTTGAAGAATGTAATCCAGAAGATAAAATGAAGTGTCCTTCTAATAAAGCATTAGTCTTTCTTAAAATATCTAAGGATTTTTTGTGTGAAAGCATTTCTTTTATCTTCGTGTCTAATTATCTTAAATTTTATACCCTTTTGTTTAAGCTCTGCAATAAAATTAGTAAAATTTTTCAAATCTCTTATTATCAGCTGAAATTTAAAATTGATATAGTCAGGTTTTTTTCCAGCCATTACTAAATTTGAAATATTTAATTTATGTTCACCTATTAATGAACTTACATTTCCTAATTGACCTGGTTTATCAGGTAATGAAATCCATAAAGTGGTATTGTATTTTTTTATTCTTTCCTGCTTCTCCTCACCCCTATCATGCCAATATCTTCTTATAGCAGCTCTGGCTTTTCCAGTTTTTGTTGTTGGAATCCAGTGTAAGGATGGTGACTGTTTTTTTGATGTGATAATTTTTATTCTATCACCATTTCTTAAGATTGATTGGAGTTCACTTTTATTTCCATTAATTTCACATCCAACAGCTGTATCACCTATTTTTGTATGTACAGCGTAAGCAAAATCAATCGCTGTTGCATCCCTTGGTAATTTAATTACAGAACCTTTAGGTGTAAAACAAAATACATTCTCCTGGAACATTTGAAGTTTAGTATATTCATAAGAGTGTTCGGGATTCTCATTTTTTTCTATAATTTCAACTAAGTCTTTCAACCAATCATACTCTTTCCAAGTAAGTGAATTGAATTTTTCTGATGATTTATATTGCCAATGAGACGCTATACCTCGTTCTGCGAAATCGTGCATCTCTTTGGTTCTTATTTGAATTTCTATTGGTTTTCTATTAGATCCTATAACTGCAGTATGAATTGATTTATAACCATTTATTTTTGCAGAGGATATATAATCTTTAAATTTTCCAGGTATACAATTGTATTCTTTGTGAATTATACCCAAAGTTTTATAACAGTCGTCAACATTATCCAAAATAATTCTAAAACCAATAATATCTGTGATTTGTTCTAAAGAAACTCTTTTTTTTTGAACTTTTCTCCAGATTGAAAAAGGTGTTTTTTCTCTTCCATATATTTTAGAAGAAATTTTATTTTGATTTAATAATTTACTAATTTCAGATGATAAAGACTCAAAAATATCTTTTTTATCCAATTTTATTTCATCTAGTCTTTTTTGAATTAATAATCTTGCTTCATTATTCAAAATTTCAAAGGATAGATCTTCTAGCTCATCTCTTATTCTATGCATTCCCATCCTGTCCGCTAATGGGGCATAAATTTCCATAGTTTCTTGAGAAATTCTTTTTCTTTTTTCCTCTTTTGAAATTGCTTTAATAGTTCTCATGTTATGTAAACGATCGGCTATTTTGACTAATAAAACTCTTATATCTTTTGAGGTTGCTAAAATTAATTTTCTGAAATTTTCTGCTTTGGAATTAGATGATGCATTATTTTCGAGAGCAGATATTTTGGTTACTCCATCAACTAAATCTGCAACTTCATCTCCAAACTCACCTTTGATAGTTTCATAAGTTGCATATGTATCTTCTATTGTGTCATGTAATAAACCTGTAGTTATGGTTGCACTATCTAATTTTAAATCAGTTAATATGTTTGCTACTTCAATTGGATGGACTGAGTACGGATCACCTGAGGCTCTTTTTTGATTGCTATGCGCCTTTACCGCAAAGTCATAAGCCTTATTTAACCTATCTGGATTTAAAAACTTATTATATCCTTTTACTTTATTTATTAAATCATCTGAATTAAGCATACTTATTATTATATCATTAATTCAGATTTGTTTAATAGATCTTATGTCTCTATTTGGTAATGATATTATGAGTTTTTTAATGTGATCTTTGGAAATTGGGTGTTTCCAATTTTTATTTAATTCAAATAATGGAAAAAGAACAAAATTTCTATTGTGCATTCTTGGATGAGGTAAATTGATTTTTTGACTAATTTTTTTACTTTTATAATCAATTATGTCTATATCACATTCTCGAGGGGCATTTTTATACCTTTTTTTACGACCGAGACTGATTTCAATGTCTTTGGATACTTTAAGTAATTCTAAAGGTTTTAAATCAGAATTAACTTCTAAGACTATGTTTAAATATTTAGGTTTGCTTTCATCTGGCCATGATAGACTCTCATAAAAATTTGATGATTTGACAAGCCTGATATTTCTCAACGATAATTCATACTTTGCTTTTTCAATTTTGTATCGTCTGTTTCCTAAATTTGAGCCTATACCTAAGTAGATACGATTAGCTTGATTTTCTAAAATATCTTGATTTATCACGATTCCAATCCCTATCCTTTTTACTTGCTCTTTTGTCATGAAGTTTTTTTCCTTTTGCTACCGCAAGTTCAATTTTTGCTTTTCCTTTTTTAAAATACATTTTAGTGGGAACAATTGTAAGACCGTCTCTTTGCATTTTTCCTATTAATTTATTTATTTCCCGTTTATTTAAAAGTAACTTTCTTTCATCTGTAGGATTATGATTAGAATAACTGGCTTGTTTATAAGATGCTATATGAGAATTAATTAAAATTAGCTCACCATCTTTTTCAACAGCATATGAATCTGCAATATTAACTTTTCCTTCTCTAATTGATTTAATCTCAGAGCCTTTAAGGACAATCCCAGCTTCTAATAAATCTTCAAAAAAATAATTAAAACTAGCCTTTCTATTCAAACATATTATTTTTAAACCAGAATTGGTTTTTTTGTTCATTAAATTAATTTAGCTGTATGAAGAGCCTTTTTAACAATTTCTTTAGTAGCATCTGTTACTTTTACTAATGGTAATCTTACATCGTCATCACATAAATCTAATAATTTTGCAGCATACTTAACTGGGCTTGGATTACTTTCAACAAACATAGCATGATGGACAGGCTGCAATATTTCATTTAATCTCTCAGCCTCTTTAATTTCATTATCATTGTTAGACTTTGAAAATCTTTGGAAATCAGAACAAAGTTTTGGAGCAATGTTAGCTGTTACACTTATAGCACCTACTCCACCTTTTTTATTAAACTCTAGCGCGTTATCATCATTGCCTGTTAATTGTATAAACTCTTTGCCTAATTTTTTTAATGTTTTATCTACTCTAGTTAAATCCCCTGTTGCATCCTTGACTCCAATAATATTTTTTAATTCAAATAATCTTGCCATTGTCTCAACTGACATGTCGATTACTGATCTTCCAGGAATGTTGTAAATGATAATTGGAATTCCACATTTATCATTTATAGCTTTATAATGTTGATAAAGTCCCTCTTGGGTAGGTTTGTTATAATATGGTGTGACGATTAAAGCTCCATCTGCTCCCATTTTTTCAGCATGAGTTGTCAGTGAAATTGCTTCCTCAGTAGAGTTTGAACCTGTGCCAGCAAATACAGGCAATTTTCCATTACTTTCCTTGACACATAAATCAATTACTCTTTCATGCTCATCATGGCTTAAAGTTGGGGACTCACCAGTTGTTCCAGCGGGTACCAAACCATTTGTCCCATTTTCAATATGAAAATGGATTAACTTAATGTAAGTTTCATCATCAAGTTTATCATTTTTAAACGGAGTGACTAAAGCAACATTTGATCCTGTGAACATAAATACTTATAACATAGTTTGTAGATTCATATACTAAAAGATTATGCTAAAAAAATTAATATTTTTTATCAATTTATTTTTCTTCTCTACTATTACTATTTTGTTTTCTGCAGAAATAATACCCCTAAAAAAACCAATCCAGACTAAAGAGCAAAAAGATCAAAAATTATTAATTGATGTAATGAAACCTCTGCCAAAACCAATTCCTAAAAAAATAGTAGAGGAAATTGAAAAAAACCCTGAAAAGGAAATTAAATTAAAAGCTGAAAAAGATTTAGGTATTATTTTACCTAAAAAGAAACCTTTAATCGCTGGAGCAAAAAAAACCGATACAGCAAAGAAATCCAAATATTATAATAAAAAAGATTTTGAAATTGCGAAAAAGGCTATTTCAGAAATGAAACAAGCAAAATGGCCTACCGCATTGAAAACTGCCAAAAGAGCTAAAGATAAATCAATTTATAATTTCATACAATGGAGACACCTGCTCACCAAAGGAAATAAGGCCTCGTATTATGATTACAAAACTTTTATTGACTCTAATGGAGATTATCCAAGATTAGGAAGAATAAAATATTTAGCAGAACATAAGCTTTCTACAGACACAATTTCACCTAAAAAAATTATTGATTGGTTTGGTGCCGATGAACCTTTAAGTGGTTTTGGGAAAATGATACTTGGAGAAAGTATAATTCTCAACGGCAACATACAAAAAGGTATATCTTATATTAAAGAAGGCTGGATTACAGCAGAACTGAGTAAATCTGAATTAAGATTTTATAGAAAAAAATTTAAAAAGTATCTCAATGCTGATGATTATATTAAAAGAGCGGATTACTTAGCTTGGAATAATAAATACTGGGATTTAAAAAGATTATTAAGATATTTACCTAAAGATTACGAATTACTTTATACGGCTAGACAATTGTTAATGAGTAAATCTTATGGAGTAGATGATGCTATTTCTAAAGTTCCAACAAAATTTAAAAATGATGCAGGTTTAAATTACGATAGATTAAAATGGAGAAGAAAAAGAGGAAGAGTTGATAGCTCTGTTGAAATTTTAGTAAAAATTAAAAATACTAAAGATTATTTGGTAAGACCAGATAAGTGGTGGTTTGAAAGAGAAATTATTTCAAGATCATTAATTTATAAAAAGAAATATGAATTAGCATATAAAATTGCGAGTAATCACGCTTTGACTGATGGACCTGAATATGCTGCTGCAGAATGGATGAGTGGATGGATAGCATTAAGTTTTTTAGATGATCCTTTGTTAGCAAAAGATCATTTTGAAAATTTTTACAACAATGTTGGTTATCCAATAAGTACATCTAGAGGAGCATATTGGTTAGCCAAAACTTATCAGAAACTTGGTAAAAAAGAATTAGCAAATGAATGGTTTAGTAAAGCATCTAATTTTCTAACTACATATTATGGTCAATTAGCATTTATAGAGTTAAACCCCAATCAACCTTTTGAATTATCTAAAGATATTGAAGTTTCAAAAGAATATAGAGACTACTTTTTTAAAAAAGAATTAGTTAAAACGATTTATCTTCTTGATGAGCTAAATGAAGACAAATATACAAAACATATTTTAAGACATTTGGCTAATGATGATATAAATAATGGTAGTGAAGTTTTAGCAGCAGAATTAGCAACAAGCATTGATAGATTTGATTTTGCTATTCAAATAGCCAAAATTGCATCCTACGAAAAAAGATTTCATAACAAGTTTAATTATCCAATTATAAGTACACCCAATTATATAAATGGAAGAAAAATTCCTGATACTGCATTTATACTATCAATAATAAGACAGGAAAGTGAATTTGATTTAAGTGCTAACAGTCACGCAGGAGCAAAAGGATTAATGCAGCTTATGCCTTACACAGCTAAAGTGGTTGCTAAGCAAGCAAAACTTCCTTATTCAAAATCTAGATTAACAAGAGATGCAGAATATAATATCAATTTAGGTTCTCACTATATAGCTGGTCTAATTTTAGAATATGATGGCGCTTATCCGTTTGCAATAGCGGCGTATAATGCTGGACCTAAAAGAGTAAGATATTGGAAAAAAATAAATAAAAATCCACAAAAGAACCAAATTGATTATGTAAATTGGATTGAATTAATCAAATTTAAAGAAACAAGAAATTATGTGCAAAGAGTACTCGAAAACTACAACGTCTATCGTTATATTTTAGCTCAAAAGCCGATTACAATGATAAACTTCTTTAAGGATGATCCTTTGTACTAAAAATGGCGGAAGAGGAGGGATTCGAACCCTCGGTACAAGTTTCCTCGCACGGTCATTTAGCAAACGACTGGTTTCAGCCTCTCACCCACTCTTCCAATAAATTTGTCACTTCTGATTGTATTGAATAATCAATATTTATAAAGTAATTATTCAATAATTATGAAAAATAAGTATTCAATATTTTCACTTATTAAAAACGCTTTTTCTTATCATGAAAATTGGGAGAAAGCTTGGAAAGACCCTGAGCCTAAAAAAGAATATGATGCGATAATAGTTGGTGGTGGAGGACATGGTCTTGCAACTGCTTATTATCTAGCAAAAAAACATAACATGAAGAATATCGCTGTTGTTGAAAAAGGTTGGATAGGAGGAGGAAATACTGGTCGAAATACTACAATAATTAGGTCTAATTATTTATGGGATGCAAGTGCTGGTCTATATGACCATGCTCTTAAAATTTGGGAAGGTTTATCTCAAGAATTAAATTATAATGTTATGTTTAGTCAAAGAGGAGTTATGAATCTTGCACATAATTTGCAAGATGTTAGAGATTTAAAAAGAAGAACTCACGCAAATAGATTGAATGGTATTGATGCAGTTTATTTAAACACCGAAGAAGTTAAAAAATTTTGTCCAATTATAAATACCTCACAAGATATTCGTTATCCGGTTTTAGGCGGAACTCTTCAAAGAAGAGCTGGTACAGCCAGGCATGATGCTGTTGCTTGGGGGTATGCAAGAGGTGCTGATGAGATGGGTGTGGATATAATCCAAAATTGTGAGGTAAAAGGAATAAAAAGAAATGGTGATACTGTTGAAGGAATTGAGACAACTAAAGGATTTATAAAAACAAAAAAAATTGGAGTTGTAGCAGCTGGTCACTCCAGTGTTATAGCGAATATGGCTGGATTGAAATTACCTTTGGAAAGTAAACCACTTCAAGCTTTGGTGTCTGAACCAGTAAAACCAATAATAGATACAGTTGTAATGTCTAACGCTGTTCATGCATATGTCAGCCAATCTGATAAGGGAGAATTGGTTATTGGAGCGGGAACTGATGATTATGTGTCTTACTCTCAAAAAGGAAGTCATGATATTGTGGAAGGAACTTTAAATGCAATTTTAGAACTATATCCAATATTTAGCAGAATGAGAATGCTTCGTCAGTGGGGTGGAATAGTTGACATATGTCCTGACGCAAGTCCGATCATAAGTAAAACATCAATTAAGGGTTTGTACTTTAATTGTGGTTGGGGAACTGGAGGTTTTAAAGCTACACCTGGTTCAGGGGATTTATTTGCTCACACAATTGCAAATGATGAACCTCACAAGTTAAATGCTGCCTTTAATATAAATAGATTTGTAAGCGGTGATCTAGTTGATGAACATGGTGCAGCCGCTGTTGCACACTAATGTTTTTGATTAATTGTCCTTTTTGTGGTGAGAGAGAACAAAGCGAATTTAAAGCTGGCGGTGAAGCTCACATAGTAAGACCAAAACAACCTACTGAACTTAGCGATGATGAATGGGCAGAATATTTATTCATGAGAAAAAACATAAAAGGAGTTCAATTTGAAAGATGGAATCATGTTCATGGTTGTAGAAAATGGTTCAATATGGTTAGAGATACATCAAACGACCAAATAAAAGCTGTCTATAAAATGGGTGAAAAACCACCAGTAAAATAAAATGTCTAATAATTTAAGATTTAAAACAAGCAAATTTATCGATGAGACTTATCGTGTTTCTTTTAAATTTAATAACAAAACATATTTTGGTTTTAAAGGTGATACTCTAGCATCAGCTTTGTTGGCTAATGGAATTCATCTTGTTGGACGAAGTTTCAAATATCATAGACCTCGAGGAATTATGACATCAGGTTCTGAAGAACCCAATGCAATTATTCAATTGCATGATAATTCCTCAAGAACTGAACCAAATGTAAGAGCTACAGAGGTCGAAATTTATGAAGGTTTAGTTGCATCTAGTCAAAATTGTTGGCCTAGCGTTAATTTTGATATTGGAGGGATTAATAATCTATTATCCCCTATTTTACCTGCAGGTTTTTATTATAAAACTTTTATGTGGCCTGCAAGTTTCTGGGAAAAGTATGAATACTTTATTAGAAAATCTGCGGGTTTAGGTAAATCACCTAAAGTAGCTGATCCAGACATATATGAACATAAATATATTCATTGTGATGTTTTAGTTATCGGAGCAGGTATTTCAGGAATAATGGCAGCTAAAATGGCAGCTAAAAATGGTTTTAAGACTCTTTTAGTTGATGAAAAATCTTATTTGGGAGGATCTTCTATTTATGATAACTCAGAATTTTCAAAGATTAATAATCAAATAACAAGTTCATGGTTAGAAAAAGAAATTAACGAAATATCTAAATTAGAAAATTTAGAAATAAAAATAAGAACTAGCGTTGCAGCATATCATGGATACAACTTTTTATTGGCCCGTGAAAATCTCACTGATCATTTACCGATTAATCAAAGAGAAAATAAAGTAAGACAAAGATTGTTAAAGATTAGAGCAAAAAAAGTAATCACAGCCACTGGTTCAATCGAAAGGCCTTTAATATTCGACAATAATGATCGCCCAGGGATAATGTTATCTTCAGCAATTAAGAAATATATTGATTTATATGGTGTGGCTTGTGGTGAAAATAATATTCTTTTTACTAATAACGACACTGTATATGAGACAGCGATGAGTTTAATTCAAAGAGGCATTAAGATTAATGCAATAATTGATAATAGAGAACAAATTGACTCTAAAATTTCATACGAAGTTGAGAAAAATAATATTAAAATTTATAAAGGCTACTCTGTTGTTGATACTTACGGATACAGAAGAATTAATAAAATATCCATCATGAAACTTTCAAAAGATGGTCAAACAGTAATTGGTGACAAAACTAAGTTAAATTGTGATTGTTTAGGTGTATCTGGTGGTTGGACCCCGGCAGTACATTTGTTTACACAATCAGGGGGTAAATTAAAATTTAGAGATGAAGACCAAATATTTATTCCAAATGTTTATCCTTCAGATCAAATAAGTATTGGATCTTGTAATGGAGAGTTTGGTTTGGATGAAATAATAAAAAATACTTTATCTTCTATTAAAAAGTTTCTTAATATTGATAATTCTGAATACAAAAATATTGAAACGGTTTCAGGCCTAAATCTATTAAAAAGAAATATTTGGTTATTACCATCTGACAAACCCGTAGGTAAAACCAAATCTTTTGTTGATTATCAAAACGATGCAACTGCAAAAGATATTAAATTAGCTCTAAGAGAAGGGTTTAGATCTATAGAACATGTAAAAAGATACACTACTACTGGTATGGGAACTGATCAGGGGAAACTTGGTAATATGCATGCTCTTGGAATTATCTCAGAGACAGCTGGAACTAAAATGGGTGAACATGGAACCACAACTTTTAGGCCTCCTTACACACCTCTTACTTTTGGAACTATTGTTGGAAGAAATGTAGGAGAATTTTTTGATATATTTAGACGTACTCCAATACATGATTGGCATGTTGCAAACAATGCTGAATTTGAAAATGTTGGCCAATGGAAAAGAGCTTGGTACTATCCTAAGGATAATGAAAATATGCATCAAGCTGTACAAAGAGAAAGTAAAGCTGCAAGAGACTCAGCAGGTATTCTAGATGCATCTACGTTAGGAAAAATTGATATTCAAGGCACTGATGCCTCAGAATTTTTAAATCGTGTTTATACTAATGCTTGGTCAAAACTAGCAGTGGGTAAATGTCGTTATGGTTTAATGTTAAATGAAGATGGAATGGTTTATGACGATGGCGTTACAACTAGACTAGGTGAAAATCATTACATTATGACCACTACTACTGGCGGTGCGGCTAATGTATTAGGGAAACTTGAGGACTACCTTCAGACAGAATGGCCTGAATTAGATGTCTATTTATCATCTGTAACTGATCATTATGCTACAATAAGTGTATGTGGACCTAATAGTAAAAAAATTGTTTCAAAAGTTATTCCTGATTTAGATCTTTCTGATGAAAAGTTTCCACATATGTCATTTAAAAATGCGAAAATAAATAACATTAAATGTAGAGTAATGAGAATTAGTTTTACTGGAGAACATAGTTATGAAATTAATATTCAAGCAAATTTTGGTAAATCTGTTTGGGAAAAATGTATGGAAGCGGGTAAAGATTTTAATATAACGCCCTATGGAACAGAAACGATGCACTTATTAAGAGCAGAAAAAGGTTTTATAATAGTTGGTCAAGATACTGATGCAACGCTGACACCAATTGATTTACAGATGGATTGGATAGTAAGTAAAAAGAAATATGATTTTATTGGAAAAAGATCATTATATAGATCTGATACTATTAGAGAAGATAGAAAACAATTGGTTGGTTTATTGACAGAAAATCCTGAGGAAGTTTTGGAGGAAGGCGCACAGATAGTTGCTGATATAAAAAAATCACCAATTGAAATGCTGGGTCATGTTACTTCAAGTTACTATAGCCCAAATTTAAAAAAATCGATCGCATTAGGTGTTGTTAAAGGTGGAAAAAATATGTTGGGACAAAAATTAATTATACCAATGGAAAATAAAAACATTAATGTGACTGTAGCTGATCCAGTTTTTTTAGATAAAGAAGGTGAAAGATTAAATGCTAAATTATAATCATACAATTAAAGAGGAAAAATCATATCAAGGTTTACAAATGAAGGAGGTTAAACCTGTTATGAAATTGATAGTAAGAGGTAAAAAAAGAGAATTTTTATCAGCTATTGGTAAATCTTTAAATATGGTTTTGCCTACAAAAGCAAATACTTCCACTCAAAGTGAAAAATTGACTGCTCTATGGTTAAGTCCTGATGAATGGATGATTTTTTCAAATGGCGTTGTTAAAGAAAATACAAATTCCTATGAAACTGAAACACTTTTGAATAAAAATATATCTAAATTAAATTTAGGAGCTGTGGTGGATGTCACAGATCAATTCGTGAGGATTAATCTCAAAGGGGATAAGATATATGATTTGTTTCAAACAGGCTCTCCTTTTAATTTTAATGATTTTAAGAGTAAAATTGGCTCAGTGACCCAAACAATTCTCACAAAAATAGATGTAATCATTCATAATCAAAATAAAAATGAAGTTAATTTGTTTGTAAGACGCTCATTTTCTGAGCATTTATTCGCATGGATAAATGATAGTGCGTCAAGATTATAGTCACATTTAGATCTCAAATAAGTTAAACAAAAAAATGAAAAAATTATTTTTAATAGCATTATTTGCTCTTTTACCCTTCTCACTTAACGCAGAATCTAATCTAGATAAAATTTTGTCTTCTGGAGTACTTAAAGTTGGTACTACTGGAGATTGGGATCCTATGACAGTCAAAGATCCTGCAACCAACAAATATAAAGGTTTCGACATCGATGTAATGAATCAATTAGCTAAAGATATGGGTGTAAAAATTGAGTTTGTACCTGCAGAATGGAAAACTATTGTTTCAGGAATAACATCTGCAAGATATGATATCTCAACTAGTGTTACAAAAACGCTAAAGAGAGCTGAAGTAGCCGGTTTTACCGATACCTATTACAAATATGCTACTGTGCCACTTGTTCTCAAAAAGAACTTAAAAAAATTTCCAACTTGGGACTCGCTTAATAATTCAAATGTAACAATTGCAACTACTCTTGGTACTTCTCAAGAGGAAAAGGCTAAAGAATTTTTTCCAAAATCAAAATTAAACTCAATTGAAGCACCAGCAAGAGACTTTCAAGAAGTCTTGGCAGGTAGAGCTGATGGTAATATTACAAGTACAACAGAGGCAAATAAATTGGTTATTAAATATCCTCAATTAGCAATTGTTCCAGATGGTGGAAAAAATCCAGCATTCTTAGCAATGATGGTACCAAAAGGTGATACTAAGTGGAATGATTATGTCAATAAATGGATTAATGACAAAAAATCTTCAGGCTTCTTTAACGAGTTATTAGCTAAATATAATTTAAAGAGCTTATAAAAAATTAGTAATTAATTTTTTATTCTTTATAAGTTAAGGAGTGAAAAATCTACTTTTATTAATTCTAATTTTCCCATTAACCTCATGTGGAAAAAGTGAATTAAATTGGTTAATCTTATCACCAAACAACATTGAGGGGTTAACTAATCTAAAGTTTTTATTAAGTGGTTTAACAACTACTATTTATATTAGTTTAGTCTCAATCATTATTTCCATTATTCTTGGCCTTTTAGTCGCTATTCCATCGCTGGCTAAAAGTAAATTCTTAACCTACTTTAATATTGGCTATGTTGAAATTGTAAGAGCAATTCCTTTGCTAGTTTTAATTTTATGGATTTATTATGGTCTTCCAATCATGACGGGTATAAGTTTTAGCCCATTCGTTTCTGGTATCATAGCGCTATCAATTAGTGAAAGTGCTTTCCAAGCAGAAATATTTAGAGCAGGAATTAATTCAATAAAAAAATCACAATGGGAAGCTGGAAGCTCTTTAGGATTAAGTTTTTTTAGAAAATTAAGATTAGTAATTCTACCTCAAGCAATAAAGAATATTTTACCAGCTATTGGTAATCAATTTGTATATGTGCTTAAAATGTCCTCTCTTGTATCGATAATTGGTATTGGAGATCTGACTAGAAAAGCAAACGAATTGGTTGTGACGACTTATCGGCCACTTGAAATATATACATTTCTAATTCTAGAATATTTAGTCTTGATATTAATTGTTTCTTATCTTGTTAGAAAATTAGAAAAAAAATTACAAAAAGATTAATTTTTTCTTCTATAGTCCCAAGGATACTCAAAAGTCATTGCCCACATACCTTTTTTATTTTTTTTGGCATAATCCTCATCTGAAATGTATTTTGTTGAATATTTCCTGTAAGCAAAAGCATAACCCTCTCGAACAAGATACTTAGATAGACTTTGATTATTTACAAAACATTCAGCTAAAATTCTCTTATATCTATCTACACCCTCCTTGACACATCTTACTTTGTTTTTACCTATCTTATTAATAAGTAATTGTTTTGCTTGAACTCCACATTTGATAACCTCATTATTCTTATTACAAATTTGTTTAATTTCAGGAGTGTCAATGCCACTAAAACGAATTTTTTCGTTTTTTAAATGAATGGTATCTCCGTCTATAACCTTTATTTCACTAGATTTTACATCAAGGTATGTGACAAAGAAAAATATTAGACAAATACTAGTAAGTAAAAAGACTTTTATTTTGTTTGAAAACATTATTCAAAAAATACCCAATAAATATTAGAACTGCAATTCCCATAAACCAATTTGTTACTAAAATCGTATAAAAAATATCCTCATAATCCCCTCCTTTAATATTAATTACATACCATAAACTTAAAAATGGAAGAGCTGTTAATCTAAGAATACTTAGATAAAGACTGTACAATGGTTTTTTCACTGCTTGGAATACTGCAGTGGTTATAAAAAAAACAGGATAAATTGGGCCAATTAATGCAGCAACTTTTAGATATATCGCACCATGCTTTATTGCCTCTTGGTTATCAGTAAATAATGAAACTAAAAACTCTGCACCTAAAAATATTATTATTCCTGCACATATCATAAAAGATGATCCAAACATTAAAGCTTTTCTGTATAATTCTCTCAATCTATCATAATTTTTTGCACCAAAATTTTGTCCCCCAATTGATAATACCGCTGTATTTAATCCAATTACAGGAAGTAGAAAGACTTGTTCAATTCTTAAAGCAGCACCATAACCAGCAGTAGCTAAATCTCCAAATTGGCCAATGAAGTAAAGGATGTTGAACAAACCAACACCAATCAACAACATACTAAACATCACAGGTATCGTCTGATACAAGAGTTCTCCAAGAAGATCAAATTTTGGAATAAAACACTCAGGCTTAAGATATTTCTTTAATTCACAACAATAAACTTTATATGCTAAATACAAAAGACCAACAAACTGAGCCACTAGAGTAGCTATTGCAAGTCCAGCTATACCAAATGCTGGAATAAAACCATAACCAAAAATAAATAATGGATTTAGAATAATATTTAAAAAGAAACTAAAAATTAAAACGTTTCTGTAACTTTTTGTATCCCCTTGCGCATTTAGAGTTCCATTTAAGGAAATTTGTATCAAAACAATTATAGTTCCATAGAAAATTACATCTAGATATTTTCTAGTTAATATAATTGCCTCTTGGTCTGATCCCATAAGAGAAAGTAAAAAATCTGAAACATTCAAACCAAAAAAAGTAACTAGTATGGATAAAAAAACTGCAAAAATAATTGATTGAGCAACAAATAATGACGCCTTCTTTTTATTATTAGCCCCTATATTATTTCCAATTAAAGTATTAGTTCCAGCAGTTAATCCAACACCTATTGCAATAATAGTAAAATAAATTGGAAAAGATTTTGCAATCGCTGCTATTGCTTCAGCAGATATTCTTCCTGCGAACCATGTGTCTACTAGATTGTAAAAGGTTTGAAATAATGAACCAACACTTGCTGGAATAGTAACTTTTCTCAATAAAAACCATATTGGATCTTTAGTTAATTTGAAAGATTGTGACAAATAAATCCTTAGTTAAATTCTTTTTGAAAATTATATTTTTTTCCTGATAGCTTTGCCTTGTATATCTGACTTTGTCTCATTCTAAAACGAGATTTTTGGTTTTTTGAGAGTTTATCAAAACAATTAGGACAAGTTACACCCTCCTCATATTTTTTAGATTTTTTATCTTTAATCGAGATTGGTTGTCTACATCCACCACAAATTGAATAGGTTCCTTGTGCTAATCCGTGTTTTAAACTTACTCTGTTATCGAATACAAAACACTCGCCTTTCCATAAACTTTTTTTTGGTTTGATTTTTTTTAAGTAATTCAAAATTCCACCCTTTAATTGATAAATATTTTTAAAACCTTTTTTTTCTAAAAATATAGAGGCTTTTTCACACCTAATTCCACCAGTGCAAAACATTGCTATTGGCTGATCTTTTTTTAACTTTTTTAAGTATTTCGGGAAATCTCTAAAGTTACTTATATTTGGATTTACTGATTTTTTAAAAGAACCAACTTTATGTTCAAAAGGTTTTCTTGCATCTAATAAAAGAGTTTCTTTTTTTTTAATTAATTTATTCCATTTTGTTGGATCAATATGAGTATTCTTTTTTGTGATCCTATTCGACATTTTAAGATCCATTGGAACAACTTCTCTTTTAATTTTCACTTTAGGTTTATGAAAAGGATTAAATTTACTTATTGAATTATTGACACTATCAAATTCTTTAATATTCAAAATTTTTTTTAATCTAATAATTGTGGTCTTAATATCTTTATTCATTCCAGAAATAGATCCATTTAAACCCTCTTTAGAAATGATAATTGATCCATTTATATTTTTATTATTTAAAAGATTACTCAATATCTTTTGATTTTTTTTTAAATCATTTATTTTTTGAAATTTATAAAAACCAAATACAGTGAACATTAAATCTTCCTACAAACAGTCATTCCATCACCAAAAGGCACCATGACCTTTTCAATTCTTGTATCCTTAGAGATAAAATTATTCAAATCTCTAATACTTTTTGTAATTTTGTCATTTATATCTTTGTTAACAACTTCCCCATGCCATAATACATTATCGATTATCACTAAACCCTCTTTATTCAATAAATCTAAAGAAATTTCATAATATTTTTTATAATTCATTTTATCTGCATCAATAAAAACCAAATCAAATTTTTCATTTCTTATACTCATTAAAGTTTCTAATGCTGGTTTAATCATTGTTTTAATCTTATGATCTTGATTGGCCTTTTTAAAAAAGCTTTGTGCAACTTTAGTTGTTTCCACATTTTTATCTAATGCAATTATACTGCCTTCATCTGGTAAGGCTAATGCCATAGATAATGTACTTAAACCTGTAAAAGTTCCTATCTCTAGGACTTTTTTAATTTTAGAAACTTTTATAATCAGATGTAGAAATTGACATTGAGAAATAGATATTTGCATTCTTTTTGAATCACCAAGTGTTAGGTTATAATCTATTATTTCTTTTTGAATTGGATGTAATTTTAAACCATTCTTTAGAATATAATCTTGTAAATGTTTTGTGATATTAAGGTCTGAACCCATAACCTTATAATTTTTTCTTTAGGATCTCATTTATTAATTGAGGGTTAGCTTTTCCACCTGATGCCTTCATTGCTTGACCAACAAAAAAACCAAATAATTTTTCTTTACCTTGTTTATATTCAATAGCTTTTTCTCTGTTGTCATTTATAATTTTATCAATTAAAGCCTCTAAAGCTTTTGGATCACTTTGTTGTTTTAATCCTTTTTCCTCAACAATATTTTGTGGATCTTTATCTCCATCTATCATCAATTCAAAAACAGTTTTTGCTATCTTTCCTGAGATAGTTCCATTCTTAATAAGATTTATCAAAATAGCAAAATTCTTAGCACTCACTGGACTTTGAGAAATTTCTAAACCTTTGCTATTTAAAACAGCAAATAGTTCTCCTGTTATCCAATTGACTGCCAACCTAATATCTTTATTTTTACCCATTTTAGCAACAACCTCTTCAAAGTATTTTGCAGTATCAATATCAGACACTAAAATATTGGCTTCATAAGAAGATAATTTAAACTCTTCAATAAATCTTTTCTTTTTATCATCTGGAAGTTCTGGAATATCATTTTTAAGTTCTTCAATAAATTTTTCTGAAACCTCCAAAGGTAATAAATCAGGGTCTGGAAAATATCTATAATCATGAGCGTCTTCTTTTGATCTCATTGACCTTGTCTCATTTTTCTTCGTATCAAAAAGTCTTGTTTCTTGATCAATAGTTTTGCCCTCTTCTATTAAATCAACTTGCCTATTAGCCTCATATTCTATCGCCATTTGCATAAACTTAATTGAATTAACATTTTTAATTTCACATCGAGTACCGAATTCCTTTGAGCCTTTTGGTCTTACAGAAACGTTCACATCAGCTCTTAAAGAGCCCTCTTGCATATTTCCATCACAAGTTCCTAAGTATCTCATTATAGATCGTAATTTTTTAATGTAAGCATTAACCTCATCTGGGGATCTTAGATCAGGTTTGCTCACTATTTCCATTAATGCTACTCCTGATCTATTTAAATCTACAAAAGTATTTTGTGGGTCAAGATCATGAATACTTTTTCCAGCGTCTTGTTCTAGATGTAATCTTTCTATACCAACTTCTTTTTGCCCATTAGGCATATCCAAAATAACTTTACCCTCGCCTACTATTGGATCTTTAAATTGTGATATTTGATATCCTTGAGGTAAATCAGCATAAAAATAATTTTTTCTATCAAATACTGAACGCTTATTAATTTTTGCGTTAAGGCCAATACCAGTTTTAATTGCTTGTTTGACACAAAATTCATTTATTACCGGTAACATTCCTGGAAATGCAGCATCAACTAAACTAACTTGCGTATTAGGTTCTGCCCCAAACTTTGTTGCTGAGGTAGAAAATAATTTAGACTCAGATAAAACTTGAGCATGAACTTCTAAACCAATTACTACCTCATACTGATTATCTTTTCGATTGATCAAATATTCTGAATCTTTTTTACTCATTTTATCCACCAATCAGTAATTTTGTTTTTAAAGCTGATCTTTTCTTCCATGGCATAAGCTATATTTAATATATTTTGTTCATCAAAAGCTTTTCCAATAATTTGTAAACCTAAAGGATAACCTTTTGAGTCATGTCCAGCAGGTATTGAGATACCTGGAAGTCCAGCTAAGTTAACAGGAACTGTAAATATATCATTAAGATACATTGAAACTGGATCATTTGTTTTTTCACCTATTTTAAAAGCTGAGCTAGGTGTCGATGGGGTTAAAATTGCATCAACTTTTTTATAAGCCTCATCAAAATCATTTTTGATGAGTTTCCTTACTTTTTGAGCTTTAAGATAATATGCATCGTAGTACCCAGAAGATAAAACATAAGTTCCAATCATAATTCTTCTCTGAACTTCAGCTCCAAAACCTTCTGATCTAGTTTTTTCGTACATATCAATTAGATTTTCACCTTTAGCTCTAAATCCATACTTAACACCATCGTATCTTGCTAAGTTTGATGATGCCTCTGCTGGAGCAACTATATAATATGTTGGTAAGGCATAACTTGTATTTGGCAAAGAAATATCAATGGTTTCAGCACCACAATCTTTAATATATTGGATACCTTTTTGCCAAAGATCTTCAATTTCCTTTGGCATACCGTCGACTCTATATTCTTTTGGTATTCCAATTTTTTTTCCTTTTATGTTATTTGTAAGTTCTTTGCTGAAATGATTTCTTTTAAAATCTATTGAGGTAGAGTCTTTAGGATCATAAGAACTAATCACTTCATGTAATAAAGCACAATCTTTGACATTTTGTGCCATTGGTCCTGCTTGATCCAATGATGAGGCAAAAGCAACTATTCCATATCTTGAGCAACTTCCGTATGTAGGTTTCAATCCAACAATTCCAGTGAAAGAAGCTGGTTGTCTAATTGATCCACCAGTATCAGTACCAATTGTAATAGGAGTTAATTGTCCAGCTACAGCTGAAGCTGAACCACCAGATGATCCACCCGGAACTAAATTTTTATCAATAGGACTTTGAACATTACCAAAAAAACTTGTTTCATTTGATGAGCCCATTGCAAACTCATCACAGTTTAGCTTACCTAGAAGTATTGCGCCTTCATTCCAAATATTTTCAGTTACTGTTGACTCATAAGTTGGTACAAAATTATTTAAAATCTTACTACCAGCAGTTGTTTTAATATTTTTCGTACAAAATAAATCTTTAACTGCCATTGGAATACCAGGTAGTTTTAAATTAAAATTAGGTTTTTGATCAAATTTTTTTGCTTTATCCAAAGCTGATATAAAGTCATTTGTAATATAAGCATTCAATTCCTCAGATTTTTCAGATCTATCAATAAATGCTTTAGTCACATCTGTTGAAGAAAGTTTTTTATTTTTAATATTTTCAACCAGTTCTGTTAGGGATTGTTTTGTTATATCAGACATTATTCAATCACCTTGGGTACTACAAAATAGTCTTCGTTATCTTGAGGAGAATTTTTAATAATTTGTTTTCTGATATTTTTACTTTTTACTTCATCAGATCTTAATTTTAATGTTGTTTCTGCAATAGAAGTTAATGGTTCTACATTGTCAGTTTTTAATTCATTAAGTTTTTCAATAAAATCAAAAATAGAATTTAAATCACCAACTAATTTTTCAGCTCTTTGCTCGTCAACTGAAATTCTTGCCAATTTAGATATATGTTTTATTGTTTTAAGATCTATACTCATATGCTATTTAAATATGAGGCAAAGTATCACTTAAGTTTAAAATATACAATATGATCACTTTAGAGGAATTTAAAAAAAAACACTCAGATAAGTGTAGATTGATAGGTTTAGACCTTGGATCTAAAAGAATTGGTGTGTCAATCTGTGATGACAAACAATTGATAGCCACACCGCTAAAGACAATAAGTAGGAATTCACTTAAAGATCTTGTTGATGAACTAAGATTAATTATTAATGAAAATAATATAAAAGGAATCATCGTTGGAAATCCTTTAAATATGGATGGATCGTCAGGTAGGTCAGCTCAATCAGTAAAGGATACAACTGAAAACATTGAAAAAAACTTAGATATTCCAATTTGTCTCTGGGATGAGAGACTCTCAACTGTTGGTGCTTTCAATCTATCTAGCCAATTAGATATTAATGTGAGTAAAAGAGAAAAAAAGATAGATGAAAACGCTGCTGCTTTTATATTACAAGGAGCTTTAGATTTTTTGAATAATTAATACTTGCTATTATAGAGGTTTATAGTTATAGAGTTGGTTTTAATGGCAATTAAAACAAATCAAGCTATTAAAATTTCTCAAAAACATCTGTTAGGAATTCAAGATTTATCAATTAATGATATTAATTTAATACTTGATGAAGCAAATTCATTTATAAAAGTAAATCAAAGTAAAAATAAAAAAGTTGATGTTTTAAGAGGTAAAACTCAAATTAATTTATTTTTTGAACCTTCTACTAGAACTCAAAGCTCTTTTGAACTAGCTGGAAAAAGACTTGGGGCTGATGTTATGTCAATGAATATTAGTAACTCTGCAATTAAAAAAGGTGAAACATTAATAGATACAGCAATGACACTTAATGCAATGCATCCTGATATTATTGTAATTAGACATCAAGACTCTGGGGCATGTAATCTACTTTCACAAAAAGTAAATTGCTCAGTTCTTAATGCTGGTGATGGTAGAAGAGAGCACCCTACTCAAGCTTTATTAGATGCATTAACAATCATTACTCGTAAAAAAAAGATACAAGGATTAAAAATTGCAATCTGTGGAGATGTTCTTCATTCAAGAGTTGCTAGATCAAATATTTACTTACTTAGTATGTTGGGAGCAGAAGTGAACATAATCGCTCCAACAAATCTTATGCCAAAAGAAATTGAAAAATTTGGTGTTAATACTTTTACTGATATGAAAAAAGGGTTGAAAGATTGTGATATTGTTATGATGTTGAGATTACAGAATGAGCGAATGACAAGTTCATATCTTTCATCCAATAGAGAATATTATGAATATTATGGATTAACTCCTGACAAATTAGAACATGCTAAATCTGATGCCTTAATTATGCATCCTGGTCCAATGAACAGAGGTATAGAAATAGATACAATGCTAGCAGATGATATCAACAAAAGTGTAATTAAAGAGCAAGTTGAATTGGGTGTCGCGGTAAGGATGGCTTGTCTTAAAATATTTTGTACATAATGAAAAAACAATATTTTATAAACGCAAATATAATTGATCCTTATAACTCTATGAATGAGAATGGAGGTCTCATTATAAATGAAGATGGAAAAATTGAAGCCATAGGAAAAAAAGTAAATATTAATAATTTACCAAGTAGAGAGAAACCAATTGATTTAAAAGGTAAGTATATTTTCCCTGGATTAGTCGATATGCGAGTTTTTGTTGGTGAACCGGGCTATGAGTATAAAGAAAATTTCAGGACTCTGAGTAACGCGGCACTCTCAGGTGGCGTCACTTCTGTCGTAACAATGCCTAATACAGATCCAATCATTGATAACGTTTCTATAGTCGATTTTCTAAAAAGAAGAGGAAGAGATAAATCAAAGATAAATATTTTTCCATGTGCCTCTTTAACAAAAAATACTGAAGGTACAAACATGACTGAATTTGGTTTGTTACAAGGTAAAGGAATAATTGCATTCACCGATGGTGTTAAAACAATTCAAAACCCAAGATTGATGTCTAGAATAATGAACTCTGCTAAAGATTTGGGTAGTTTAATAATGCAGCACGCTGAAGATTATGAGCTAGCAAAAAATGGTATGATTAACTCTGGAATAATTGCTTCAAAATTAGGTCTATCTGGTATACCTGAAATCGCTGAGCGTATTCTGATCGAGAGAGATTTAACATTACTGGAAAAGGTTAAGTGCAGATATCATATCTCTCAATTATCATCACAAAAGTCTGTCGAGGTAATTAAATCAAGAAAGGAAATAGTAAAATTCACATGTGGTGTTTCGATTAATAACTTATCTTTAAATGAAAACGACATAGGAGATTTCAAAACATTTTTGAAATTGTCTCCACCATTAAGAAGAGAAGAAGATAGACTAGCTTTAGTACAAGGTTTAAAGGATGATTTAATTGATGTAATAGTTTCAGATCATAAACCTGAAGATGAAGAGTCGAAAAGATTAACATTTGCACAAGCAGCAACTGGTGCTTCAGGGATAGAAACTTTGCTGTCTCTAAGTTTAGAATTATATCATAACGGATCACTCAAATTAGAGACAATAATAAAAGCATTAACATCAAACCCTGCTAAAATATTAAAAATAAATAAAGGGAACCTATCTATTGGTAATGATGCAGATCTTTGTATAGTAGATATAGATAAACCATGGATTGTAAAAAAAGATAAACTTATCTCAAAATCAAAAAATACATCTATCGAAGATAAAAAACTTCAAGGCAGAGTCACAAATACATTTGTAAACGGTAAAGAATTATTTAAGCTATAGTATGGATATTTTAATCATAGGTATAATTTCATATTTGATGGGTTCAATTCCATTTGGATTGATACTAACAAAAATTTTTTTGAAAAAAGATATAAGAGATATCGGATCTGGAAATATTGGAGCTACAAATGTACTTAGAACTGGTAATAAGGCAGTTGGTTACATCACATTATCTCTTGATATTTTAAAAGCTGTTATCCCTGTAATATTTGTTAAAATTTATTACACAGATTTTTTATATTTAGCATCATTATGTACATTTATAGGTCATGTATTTCCTATATGGCTTAAATTTAAAGGAGGGAAAGGTGTTGCAACATACGTCGGTATTCTATTTGCTATAAATATTTATTTTGGAATTATCTTTGCTTTATCCTGGTTTGTAATTTTTGCTATAACAAAATTTTCATCTTTATCTTCATTAATTGCCTCTGTATCAATTCCTGTTTATTTGCTAGTCACGGGTCAATTTAAAGATATATTTTTTTTTATAATCATGTTTGTGTTAATATTTTTTACTCATCGAGAAAATATCAAAAGATTGAAAAATAAAGAAGAAACTAAGACAAAAATTTATTAATTTGACTATCTAACTCTTTTAGGTAGTTTGTCATTTATGAACCTGGTCATTGTAGAAAGTCCGGCTAAAGCTAAAACTATCAATAAATATTTAGGTGATAATTATAAAGTATTAGCTAGTTATGGACATATTAGAGATTTACCTTCTAAAAATGGTTCAGTTGATCCAGATCAAGATTTTAAAATGGAATGGGAAATTGATAGCTTTTCAAAAAAATATCTTAAAGAAATTACTGATGCAGCAAAAGATTCTTCAAAAATTATATTAGCTACTGACCCTGATCGTGAAGGAGAAGCAATAGCTTGGCATGTAAAAGAGTATCTAAATGAAAAAAAACTTCTTAAAGATAAAGAAATAGAAAGGGTTGTTTTTAACGAAATTACAAAAAAAGCAGTAATCCATGGCATTGAAAATCCAAGACAAATTGAACCACTTTTAGTTGATGCTTACATGGCTCGAAGAGCCTTAGATTACTTGGTTGGCTTTAATATTTCACCAATATTATGGACAAAACTTCCAGGCTCTAAATCTGCGGGTAGAGTTCAATCAGTAGCTTTAAAATTAATAACTGAAAGAGAACATGAAATTGAATCTTTTAAGCCAGAAGAATTTTGGACTTTAAGTGTCAAATTTAAAGATGAAAAAAATCAAAATATCCTAGCTAGTATTAGTCAACTCGATAACAACAAGGTTGAAAAATTCTCTTTTAGAAATAAAGATGAAATAAATAAGGCCATATCAAGTATCAATCAAAAAAAATTTAATATTACTGATATATCTAGTAAAGTGGTAAATCGTAATCCATCAGGACCATTTACTACATCAACTCTTCAACAAACAGCTTCAAGTCGATTAGGTTTTGGTGCATCAAGAACTATGCAAATTGCTCAAAAGCTTTACCAAGGAGTCGAAATTGAAGGAGAAACTATAGGTTTGATAACATATATGAGAACAGATGGTACTAATTTATCCAAAGATGCTGTTGTGGCTTTTAGAGATTATATCAAAAAAGAAATCGGCAATGAATATTTACCTGAAAGTGCTTTAAATTACTCTGGCAAAAAGGCAAAAAATGCACAAGAGGCACATGAAGCGATAAGACCAACGGATGTTATCAGAACTCCTCAAAGTGTAAAAAAGTATTTAAGCACAGATCAAAATAAACTTTATGATTTAATATGGAGTAGAGCTTTATCTTCTCAAATGCAATCTGCTAAATTTGATAGAAATACTATAACGATTACATCAAATAATAATGATACAGTATGCAAAGCAAGTGGATCAGTTCTCAAATTTGATGGATTTTTAAAGATATATAATAATCAAGGTAAGGATGATGATGAAAACATTCTACCCTCTGTCTCTAAAGGACTTGTAAATATTGAGTCCTTAATAGATGAACAGCATTTTACACAACCTCCTCCAAGATATTCTGAAGCTAGCTTAGTAAAAAAACTAGAGGAATTAGGAATAGGAAGACCATCTACATACGCAAGTATAATTTCTACAATAGCAAATAGAGGTTACGCAGAGATATTGAATAAGAGATTTTTCCCCACAGATAGAGGAAAACTTATTTCAGCTTTTCTTGAAAAATTATTTTCAAAATATGTGGATTATAACTTTACTGCTGGTTTAGAGGATCAATTAGATGAGATTACAACTGGTAAAGAAAGCTGGATAAAAGTTCTGGAACTGTTCTGGAAAGACTTCAATAATAATGTGGCTAAAGTAAAGGAAAAAAGAACAAGAGAGGTCTTAGATTTATTAAATGATAGTTTAGGAGATTTGGTTTTCGATAAGGATGATAAAGGAAATATTGTAAGAAAGTGTCAATTATGTAATTCAGGGACACTAAGCTTAAAAAATAGCTTTAGAGGGGGTGCGTTTATTGGTTGTTCAAATTACCCTGAATGTAAATTTACAAGACCTTTGTCTAAAGCCAAAGCAGCGGCACAAGCACAGTTAGCTGAACCTAAATTTATTGGGAAACATGAGAATGGCAATGATATTTATCTCAAAAATGGAAGATTCGGTCCTTATCTTCAATATGAAAAAGTTCCTGAGGATATAGAAATTGAAAAAACACCAAAGAAAAAAAAGAAAACAAAAAAACTTAAATCGGATGTAAATGAACTTTTAAAAAATGTCTCTATTCCAAAGGGTTTGGAACTAGAGAGTATAGATTTAGAAAAAGCACAATTTTTATGCACACTACCAAAATCTTTAGGAATAAATCCTGATAATCAAAAAGAAATTACTTTAAACACTGGAAGATTTGGTCCTTACCTAAAATGTGAAAACAAATCAGCTCGAATAGAAAATATTGAGGAAATTTTCTCTATTGGCTTAAATAGAGCGATAACATTAATTGCTGAGGCTAAACCAGGAAGAATGTCTTCCTCTATGATCAAAGATTTGGGTGAACATCCTGAGGATAAGAAACCAGTTAGAATTATGAAGGGACAATACGGACCGTATATCAAATATAAATCTCTAAATGCGACAATACCTGAGGAAAAAGATCCAACAGAACTCACAATGGAAGAAGCATTAATATTGATTGAGAAAAGAAAACAATACGATAAAACAAAAAAAAAGAAAAAGAAGAAATGAATTATCAAAAAAATTTAAAAAAACTTGGGTTAAAACTTCCTGACGCTAAAGCTCCGGTTGGAAATTATGTTGCAACTAAAATAACAGGAAAAATGTTATTTGTTTCAGGACAAATTTCAATTAATGAAAAAGGTGAACTAATAAAAGGAAAAGTTGGAAAAGATTTAGATGTCGACACTGGATATAATGCAGCAAAAAGATGTGCTTTAAGTATTATTTCTCAAATAATGAAAGCATGCGACAATGATCTTACGAAGATAAAGTCTTGTATTAAACTAACAGGTTTTGTTAATTCTACTGATAATTTTCAGGATCAACCTAAAGTAATAAATGGTGCATCTGATTTAATTGCATCTGTTTTTGGAGATGCAGGAATGCACACAAGAGCAGCTGTTAGTGTTAATAGTCTTCCCTTGGGCGTTGCTGTTGAAGTTGATGCTATATTTGAGCTAAATTAAAATTTATCTCCCAATACTATAATATTTAAAACCTTGATTTTTAATTTTCACTGGAGAATATATGTTTCTCATATCATAAATAATAAATTTTTTACCTCTTACTAGACTCTTAAAATTGATTGATTTAAAATCATTCCATTCCGTATGAATAATCACAAGGTCTGAACCCTGTACAGATTCTTTAATATTATCAATATAAAAAACATTTTTGATCTTTGAAAGCTCTTTTTTAAGACCTGTCGGATCAAAATAATTTATTTTAGCACCTTTTTTTGTCAATGCTGGTATCATTTTTAAACTAGAAGAGTCTCTCATATCGTCTGTATTAGCCTTAAATGTGACACCTAAGAAAGTTATTTTTTTATTCTTAATTTTGTTATTCAAAATTTTATAAACTTTATTAAGTAAAAAATTAGATCTATTTTCATTTGATTTTATAACTGATTTTATTACAGAAAGATTTATCTTAAACTTGTCTGCAGTAGAAATTATAGCTTTAGTATCTTTTGGAAAACATGATCCACCATAAGCAGGTCCTGCTCTTAAAAAACGACTCCCTATTCTTTTATCTAGACCCATTCCAATTGAAATATCTTCTACATTTATACCAGTTTTTTCACACAAATTAGAGATTTCATTAATGAATGTAATTTTCGTAGCCAAAAAAGCATTGGATGCATATTTGATTAATTCTGCAGCTCTTCTTGATGTATGAATATATTGAGCTCCTTTAGAAATTAAAGGTGCATATAAATTATTCATTGTTCGGTTTGACTTTTTATCATTAGATCCAACAACTATTCTATCAGGAAAAATAAAATCTCGGATAGCTTCACCTTCTCTTAAAAATTCTGGATTTGATGCAACAGAAAATTTATTCTTATTACTCTTTTTTTTTAGTAAAATTTTTTCAATATCATCACCGGTTGTCACAGGTACCGTTGACTTAGTGACTATTATCTTAAATTTATTAATTGATAAACTTATCTCTTTTGCCACTTGAAAAATTTGACTTAAATCTGCGCTACTACCTCCCTTTTTTGTTGGTGTTCCAACACAAATAAAAATTATATCAGAGTCTTTTATTGATTTTCTTAAATCTGATGAAAATTTTAATCTTTTATTTTTATAATTTTTATTCACTAATTCAGTAAGTCCAGGTTCGTAAATAGGAATTTTTCCTCTAGAAAGTAAATCTATTTTTTTTTTATCTTTATCAACACAAATCACATTATTTCCTAGATCAGCAAAGCATACACCGCTAACCAAGCCTACGTAACCTGTTCCTATCATACAAAGTTTCATGATTTTGCGATTTCTAATGTTGATTTGATATAGCCATCCATACTTCCACAATCCAAATATTTCCCAGTAAAGTTATGGGCGATGAATTTTTCATTACTTTGTATTAATGATTGTATTGCATCAGTAATATGAATTTCGCCACCTTTACCTGGTTTTTGATTAATCAACCTAGAAAATATTTTTTTTGGAAGAATATATCTTCCTATCACAGCTTTATTTGATGGTGCTTTAGAGATTGAAGGTTTTTCAATAACATCTTTGATAACATAATTTTTTTTGTCTAATTTTTTTCCTAACTTGTAAATTCCCCATCTAGACACAGTTTTTTTTGGAACATTAATACTTGCCATTACAGATGATCTATAACGATTGTGTATATTAATCATCGACTTAGAACAATTTTTTTTAATTATTAGATCATCGGGTAATAACATAAGAAAAAAATCATCAGTAATATATCTTTTTGTCTTTAATACAGCATCACCTGTTCCCAAAGGTTCATTTTGGTAAACAAATTTAATCATCTTTTTGTATTTCAAAATTTTTTTATACTCATTAATAACTCTAGGATCTTTTTTCTTTTTTATTATCTTTTTGTAGAAACTATCTTTGTAAAAGTAATCTTTAATCATTTGCTTCTTTTTTGAAATTATAAAGATTATTTTTTTTATACCAGCATTTGCACACTCATCCAAAATATATTCAATACCTGGTTTGCCATTAATGGGAAGTAGTTCTTTAGCAAATATACTAGTTAAAGGTAATAACCTTGTCCCTAACCCAGCTAATGGAATAATTGCTTGTTTAATCATTTAAATGTTTTACTTATTAAAATGTTTTATACAAATGAAAATTTTATTAAACAATATTGATTTAAATGAGGCATTATTTGGCAAAACAAATATTGGATTTGTACCTACTATGGGTAGTCTTCATGATGGTCACATATCATTAATAAAAAAATCATTAAAACTATCCAATAAGACCATTGTAAGTATATTTGTAAATCCTAAACAATTTAACAACAAAAAGGACTACAAAAGATATCCTAGGAATATAAAAAAAGATTTAAGAATTTTAAAAAGGCTAAAAGTTGATTTTGTATATTTGCCTAAAATTAAAGATGTCTACAAGTTTGCAAATAAAGTAAAAATTAAACTTAAAAAACAAGATAAAATACTATGTGCTAAATATAGAAAAGGTCATTTTGAGGGTGTGATTAACGTAATGACCCGTTTCACACAAATAATAAATCCCTCAAAAATATTCATGGGAGAAAAAGATTTTCAACAACTATTGTTAGTAAAAAGATATATTGAAAAAAATTTCAAATCTAAAATTATTTCTTGTAAAACAATAAGAGCTAAAAATAAATTAGCTTTATCATCCAGAAATATTCTTTTAACTAAAAAGAATTTAAAGAAGGCAGGTCAAGTAGCAAGAAATCTTATTATTTTTAAAAAAGAATTATTTAAAAAAAAAGATTTAAAGAATTTAATATCAACGAAAAAAAATGAGTTAATAAAAAAATTTGATATTAAGATAGATTATCTTGAGTTGCGAAATACAAAAAATCTAAAATTAACTAATAAGATTAAAGATACAAAAATTTTTATTGCTTATTATATTAATAATATAAGATTGATAGATAACTTTTGATATTTACAAAAAGTAAGCTCCAACACCTAGGAATGATACAAACCCAATAACATCAGTTATAGTTGTTACAAAAACACTTGATGCTATAGCTGGATCTATATTCATCTTTTTTAATGTAACAGGTACCAATATCCCAAATAAACCTGCAACGATCATTGTCAAAATCATTGAAATTGAAATTATTAAAGAGAGTATAATGTCCTGAAACCATAACTGAACAATAAAAGAACTTATAATTGCAAAAATAATTCCATTTAAAATTCCAATATTAAATTCTTTAAAAATATTCTGATTAAAATTATTTTTTGTTAAATCATTAGTGGCAAGAGTTCTAACTGTTACAGCTAATGTTTGCATTCCAGCATTGCCACCCATTGATGCAACTATTGGCATCAAAAAAGCTAGAACAACCATTTGTTCAATAGTTGCTCCAAATAAACTAATACAATATGTGGCTAAAAATGCCGTGAAAAGATTTAATAACAACCAATTAAATCTTCTTTTAGTTTTCGTTATTACTCCATCTGTAATTTCCTCATCACCTACACCGGCTAATCTTAATGCATCTTCTTCTGCCTCTTCTTTTAAAACTGTAAGAACATCATCTGACGTGATCATTCCAACTAATTTATTATTCTTATCAATAACACATGCTGAATTTAAATTATAATTTTCAAATGAGTTACCAACTTCTTCTCGATCCATATCTACAGGAACTAAAAAAATAGAGTCGTCCATAATTGATGACATTTTTGTTTCCCTTGGTGTTCTTAGAACTTTGGATGATGGTACAGCACCAATAGGTTTAAAATTTTCATCGACAATATAAATTTCTAAAAATTGTTCTGGTAAATCTTTATTTTCTCTTAAATAATCAATAGTTTGACCAACAGACCAGTTACTAGGTATTGCAATAAATTCTCTCTGCATTATTCTAGCCGCACTATCCTCAGGATAACTAAGACCTTCCAACAAAGCAAAACGATCTTTAGGTGGTAGTAAACTTAAAATAGAATTTTTATTTTTTTCATCTACATTTTCAAGAATAGCTATAGCATCGTCAGACTCCAAGTTTTTCAATATTCTTACTATCGCATCAGAGGAAAGATATTTTATAATTTCAGTTTGAACTGACTCATTTAACTCAACAAAAACTTCAGGATCTATTTTGAAATTATTAAGTTTAATTAAATTTTCTCTATCATTTTGTTCTAAGTGTTCTATGATATCAGCTGCATCAGCAGGGTGCATTTCTTTAAAAGAATTTGTGATAAAAGTTGCATCATTATTTGAAATTTTATCAGTGACTACTTTTATATACTCTTTATTAAATTCAAAATTGACTTTTTTATCTTTGATTTTTTTAATTAAAACCATAAATTATCCTATTATTTAGGTCGATCTTTTAATACATAATCAAAAGAATACAATTTTTAAATGAGTATAGAAATTAAAAAGTCTGAAAAACCTGTCATTTATGAGGATGCTAAAAAAATGATGGAAGAAAGATTATTAGATGTAAATCTTAATAAATCTAATGAATTAATTTGGACTTTAGAGCATCCAGATGTTTATACAGCAGGCACAAGCTATAATAAGAGTGATATTTTAGATAAATCAATTAAGATTTTAGAGACAAATAGAGGTGGTAAAATTACTTATCATGGACCAGGCCAATTAATTTGTTATTTTGTAATAGACTTAAAAAAAAGAAAAAAAGATATTAGAAATTTTATTTCAATAATAGAAAAAACAATAATAGAAACATTAAATTTTTATAATATCAAAAGTTTTTCTGATAAAGAAAATATTGGAATATGGTGCAAAGATAATGAAGGGACCAAGAAAGTTGCTGCAATTGGAGTAAGAATTAGTAAATGGATAGCATATCATGGTTTCTCGATTAATATAAATAATAATCTAGAAAAATATAATGCAATTATCCCATGTGGTGTTAAAGATAAAGGTGTAACTAATTTAAAAAAAATAAAAGATCAAGAATATAAAGAATTATATAAAAAATTAGTTGAAATTTTCATTTCAAATTTGAATAAGTAAGTCTTTTTGTTTTTAATAATTTTTTGAAATAATCAGGCAATAAAGCTTTATAAGTATATTTTTTATCTTTAATCATAAATTTTATTTCGTAAGCATGAAGCATTAATTCTTTATTAATACCTATTGTTTTGATTGAAGATTTATACTTATTATCACCATAAATTGAGTGACCAATATTGAAAAGTTGTTTTCTTAATTGATGTTTTCTACCAGTAATAGGTTTCATTTCAACAAGACTAGAATTCGAATTTTTATCAATGACTTTGTAAATTGTTTTTGCTTTTTCAATAATTTTTTTTCCGTTATCGTAACGTACTAAATCATCATTCCATTCTCCTGCATTTTTTTCTAGTTCGCCGTGACATATCGCTAGATAAGTTTTATGCACTTTTCTCAATCTGAACAATGATGTTAATAATTGTGCTGTTTCTCTGTTTTTAGCCATTAAAAAAACACCCGATGTATCTTTATCTAATCTATGAACAGAAAAAGGTTTCGTATCTGAAAAAATTTCACTTTTTTTAAATATATCAATTAAGTTTTTTTTTGATTTTGTTCCACCCTGAACAGAAATACCAGCGCTTTTATTTAAAACAATAAAATTTTCATTATTATCTATTATTAAATCTTCATTTGATTTGATTATTTGATTTGAAGGATTAAAACTTATTTTTTTTTGTAGAATTCTTTTTTCAAATTTAAAGTCATAAAAATCGACTTTGTCATTAGATTTTATCTTGTGGGAACTTTTTATTTTTTTTCTATTGACTTTGATTTTTCCTAATCTTAGAGATTTTTCAATAAGACCTTGAGGAATTCTTCCTATTGTATTTCTTATCCATCTATCAATACGCATATTATTACACGTTGAGTCAACGATGTAACTTTTTAACATAAAAAAATATTATTTTGATGCAGCGACTGGTTTTTGGTCTTCTTTTTTTTCAGATTCTTTTAAAGTAGATTTTTTCTTTTTATCTACTTTTTTAGCTTCAACATCCCTGTCTACAAACTCGATAATTGCCATTGGCGCATTATCACCATATCTGAAACCAGCTTTGATTATTCTTGTATAACCACCTGATCTTTTTTCATACCTTTTTGATAATGTTTTTTTTACTTTATTTGCAGAATTAATATCTTGTAACTGTGAAACTAAGGCTTTTGTATTGTGAAGTGTATCTTTCTTACCTAATGTAATAATTTTATCAGCTTGTGGTTTTAAAAACTTTGCCTTTGGTAATGTTGTTTTAATTTGCTCATACTTTATCAAGGAATTAAGCATATTTTTTAACAACGCTTTTCTATGATCTGAGGTCCTATTTAACTTTTTATTGACCATTCCATGTCTCATTAGATAGCTTCCTCTAGTTTTTTAGACATTTCAGCAATATTATCAGGCGGCCAATTTGGAATTTCCATCCCTAAATATAAAGACATACCAGTCAAGACTTCTTTTATTTCATTTAAAGATTTTCTACCAAAATTTGGTGTTCTTAACATTTCTCCCTCAGATTTTTGGACAAGATCACCAATGTAAATAATATTATCATTTTTTAAGCAATTCATTGATCTGACTGACAATTCCAATTCGTCTACTTTTCTCAATAAATTTTTATTGAATTCTGGCTCTGTTGAAACTTCTTTAATAGGAGCTTCTACAGGCTCATCAAAATTAATGAACATTTTTAACTGATCTTGAAAAATTCTAGCTGAATAAGCTACAGCATCCTCTGCTGAAATAGAACCATCAGTTTCTACTTCCATTGTAAGTTTATCATAATCGAGTGCCTTACCTTCCCTAGCTGTACTTACAGAATAAGAAACTTTTTTAACTGGACTATATAATGAGTCAATAGCAATCAAACCCAAAGGTGGTTCCTCTGGTTTATTTAATTCTGCAGGCACATAACCTTTTCCTGTATTAACATTCATTTCCATGTGAAAACTTGTGTTTTCATCTAAATTACAAATTACTAAATCTGGATTAAGAATTTCTACGTCAGCAACTGGAGTAATGTCAGATGCTTTTATTTCTCCTGGCCCTTTTGCATCCAAAATAAGTTTTTTTGTACCTTCAGAAGAGGATTTTAATGCTAACGATTTAACGTTAAGCACTATGTCTGTAACATCTTCTCTCACACCTTTGATAGATGTAAATTCATGTAAAACGCCATCTATTTGTATAGACGTTACAGCTGCTCCTCTTATTGATGATAATAAAATTCTTCTTAAAGAATTTCCTAATGTTAAACCATAACCTTTTTCAAGAGGTTCAGCTACTATCTTAGCACGAGATAAATCATCACTCATCTGAACATCTATTTTTGATGGTTTAATTAAAGATTTCCAATTTTTAATATTTACATTTTCAGTTTCCATTAAACTCTCCTTTTTTTTGGCGGTCTAGTGCCATTATGTGGCATTGGTGTTGTATCTTTAATCGATAAAATCTTAAATCCTCTAGCTTGTAAAGCTCTAAGGGCTGTTTCTCTACCCGATCCTGGACCTTTTACTTCAACAGATAAGGTTTTCATTCCAAATTCTAAAGCTTTCGATGCAGCAGCATCAGCTGCGATTTGAGCAGCATATGGAGTTGATTTTCTAGAACCCTTAAAACCTTTTTGACCTGATGAAGCCCATGAAATTACGTTCCCATTAGTATCAGCTATAGAAATTATTGTATTATTGAAAGTTGACTGCACATAAGCAATACCATTTAAAATATTCTTTTTAATTTTTTTTTTCTTTGAGTAAGAGCTTTTTTTAACTTTTACCGAAGTTTTTTCACCTTTTTGTTCTTGTTTTTCAACTTTATCTACTTTAGCCATAACTATTTTTTAAGTGGAGTTAATTTTTTTCCAGCAATTGCTATTGCTTTACCTTTTCTAGTCCTTGCATTACATCTGGTTCTTTGTCCTCTTACAGGTAATTTTTTTCTATGTCTTGATCCTCTATAACAAGCAAGATCAATTAATCTTTTAATACTTAATGAATAATCTCTTCTCAAATCTCCTTCAACTTTAAAATTTTGATCAATATATTCTCTAATTTTTAAAATTTCTTCATCTGTTAGTTGATTTACCCTTTTTTCTTTTGGGATATTTAATGATGAACATATTTGAGATGAAAATTTATCACCAATGCCATAAATGTAAGTCAACCCCACATGAACAAGTTTATTTTGGGGAATATTTATACCTGCAATACGAGCCATATATTTAGTGATAATTTTCAGCCTTTTATATAAGAAGATCTTTTAAAGTCAACGACTTAAACATTCAGAAAAGCGTCTATTTTGGCGGTTATTTCCTCTATTTTAGAACTGCCATCTATTTCATAAAATTTTGAATTTTTAGAGTAGAAATCTAGAACTGGCTTTGTAGTTTCCATATAAGTTTCATATCTTTTAATAATAGTTTCAAGATCATCATCTGATCTTTTTTCTACAATTTTTCTCTGTTCTATTCTTTTGATTATCGTATCTTTTGTAACATTAAGAAAAAAAATAAAATCAATTTTTTGATCTGTTTTTACTAATAAATGTTCAAGATTTTTTGCCTGAGATAATGATCTTGGATATCCATCGAAAATTAATCTATTTTTTTTATCTGGATCTAATAAAATATTTTCAATTAATTTATTTACAATGTTATCATGAACAAATTTTCCACTACTCATATCATCAAGAATTTTTTTACCAATTTCTGAATTTTTTTGTATTTCCTCTCTTAGCATATCACCAGTCGAGACCTGAAAATTTTTTAACTTCTTTACTAAATATTTTGCCTGAGTACCTTTGCCAGCACCAGGAGGTCCTATCAATATCAAATTCACTTTTTAATTATTTTCCAAATTTAGTTTTTTTAATTAATTGCTCATATTGTGAGCTCATAAGTCTTGTTTGAATTTGTGTAACTGTATCTATAGCTACTACCACAACAATTAATATTGATGTTCCACCTAAATAAAAAGGTATAGGATAATTTGCTATTAAAAATTCTGGCATTAAACAAACTAAAGTTAAGTACAGGGCTCCTATTGTAGTTAATTTTGTTAAAATGTTTTCAATATAAATTGCTGTACTTTCACCTGGTCTTATACCTGGAATAAATCCTCCATATTTTCTTAAATTATCAGCAGTCTCAGTAGGATTAAATGTGATTGAAGTATAAAAAAATGTAAAAAATATTATACCGGATGCGTAAAGCAACATGTAAAGTGGTTGACCTTGGGTAAAATAAGAACTTAGATTCAAGAAGGTTTCACTTTCAGATATATTGAAATTAGAAAATGTTACTGGTAACAAAAGTAATGCAGAGGCAAAAATCGCCGGTATAACCCCTGCCTGATTAATTTTTAGAGGTAAATGAGATGACTCACCACCATACATTTTGTTTCCCATCTGTCTTTTTGGATAATTTATCAGGATTTTTCTCAAAGCTCTTTCCATAAAGACAATAAATAAAATAGTTAAGATTAATAAAATAAAAATTGCGATAATCATTAAAGTTGATATTGCACCAGTCCGCCCTAATTCAAATGTTGTCACTAAAGCTCTTGGAATTTCAGCAACAATTCCTGCGAAAATAATTAAAGATATTCCATTTCCAATTCCTCTTTGTGTTATTTGTTCTCCTAACCACATTAAAAAAATTGTTCCAGCTACAATAGTTGTAACTGTTGATATTTTAAAGAATATTCCTGGGTTAATAACAAGATTAGCTGATGACTCCAACCCAACCGATAACCCATAACCTTGAACTGTAGCTAATAAAACAGTTCCATATCTAGTTATTTGAGTTATTTTAGCTCGGCCTGTTTCGCCCTGGGCTTTTAAATTTTTAAAATAATCAGAGACACCAGTTAATAATTGAACAATAATTGACGAAGATATATATGGCATTATTCCAAGTGCAAAAATTGCCATTCTACTTACGGCACCACCAGCAAAAACATTAAACATACCTAGTAATCCTTTTTGATTTCCCTCCATCAAAATTTTTAATTGTTCTGGATCAATTCCAGGTAACGGAACAAAAGTTCCAAATCTATACACCGCTAAAATTAAAATAGTAAATATAACTCTGTTTCTTAAATCACTGCTTGATGAAGATGAGCTCATTTATTAAGATATTATTTTTTTAGTTGTATTGATCCGCCAATTTTTTCAAGCTTTTCGAGCGCTGATTTTGATGCAAGATCTGCTTCTATATTTATTTTATCTTTAATTACACCAGTCCCTAAAATTTTAAGTTTTTTTGTATTTTTATTTATCAACTTAAGTTTTTTTAGAGAGGATGAATTCAAAACTTCGCTAGTACTTATTGTTTTTTTATTTATATAAGATTGAATTTTATCTAAATTTAAAATTGCAATTTTTTGTGTATCAATTGGATTGAATCCTCTTTTTGGTAATCTTCTATACAGTGGCATTTGACCACCTTCAAAACTTTTAATAGCAACTCCAGATCTTGATTTCTGACCTTTAACACCTCTACCAGAAGTTTTACCTTTGCCGGAGCCTATTCCTCGACCAACTCTAATTTTAGATTTATTTAATTTTGGCCTGTTATTTAATTTAATCATTATCCTCTTTTTTCAACTATTTCAGAAATTTTTTTATTTCTAATCGATGATATTTGTTTAGGTGAGTTTTGTTTCATCAAAGCTTTAATGGTTGCTCTTATAACATTATGAGCATTTGATGTTCCCATAGATTTTGCAACTATGTCCTTAACTCCTAAAACTTCACAAACAGCTCTTACTGGACCACCAGCTATAATACCTGTACCCTTTGAAGCAGACCTTAAAACTATTCTACCAGATCCATCCTTAGCTTTTACATCATGGTGAATAGTTCTACCTTCCCTTAATGGTATATGAATTAATTTTCTTCTCGCAATTTCGTTTGCCTTTTTAATAGCATCTGGAACTTGTTTAGCTTTAGCATGGGCGATTCCAATTTTTCCTGCTTGATTACCTACAACTACAAGAGCTGAAAAACCAAATCTTCTTCCACCTTTAACAACTTTAGTAATTCTATTAATGTGAACTAATTTTTCTAAAATATCATCATTTTTTTTATCTTTAAAATTTTCCATAATTAAAAGTCCATCCCATTTTTTCTTAATGTTTCAGCAAAAATTTTTATTCTTCCATGATATTTATAGATACCTCTATCAAAATAAATTTTGCTAATTTTTTTTTCTTGTGCCTTTTTTGCTAATTTTTCTGCAACAATTTTAGAAAGCTCAGATTTATTTTTTGTTTTAGATTCTTTTATATCTTTTTCAACTGAAGAGGCTGACAATAATGTAACATTTTTTGTATCATCTATAATCTGAGCTGAAATATTCTTTGATGATCTAAAAATACTTAATCTAAATCTTCCAGCTTTAGCAAATTTTTTGAGTCTATTAGTAACTCTAAATTTTTTTCTAGTACTTGTATTAAGTTTCATTATTTTTTCTTTCCTTCTTTTTTCAAAATATATTGACCCTTTTCTCTAATCCCTTTTCCTTTATAAGGCTCGATCTTTCTAAATGTTTTAATTTTAGACACCACCGAACCAACTAGTTGCTTGTCAAAACCTGTTATTTTTAATGTTGTTTGTTTCTCTACTGAAATTTTTATACCATCTGGAATATCATAATTTACATCATGACTATAGCCTAATTGCAAATTCAATTGGTTGCCTTTTAGTGCCGCTCGATATCCTACACCAACTAGCTCTAAAGTTTTTTCATATCCTTTTGCAGAGCCAATAACTGCATTATTTATTAGGCTACGATTCATTCCCCATAATCTCTTTGTATTCTTGTCAATTTTTTTTGGTTTCAAGGATATTTCCTTTCCATCTTTAATATCTATATTAAAAACTTCTAAATCAATATTTAAAGATTTTTTACCTAAGGGACCCTCTATATTTAAAATGTTTCCTGCAATTGCGACTTTAACTTTTTCGGGAATAGAAATGTTTATTTTACCTATTTTTGACATAATTAAAAAACCTTACAAATTATTTCGCCACCAACTCTTTGCTTTCTAGCATCAATGTCAGTCATAACTCCTTTCGGTGTTGATAAAATTGCTATACCTAGACCATTATTGATTTTTGGTAAACTATCCGCGCTTGAAAAAATTCTTCTTCCTGGTTTTGAGACTCTTTCAAAATTATTTATAACCGGGCTTCCTGAATGATATTTTAGCTCTAAAGATAAAATATTTTTATTTTCATTACTTGAAATTTTAAAATCTTTTATAAAACCCTCATTTTTTAATATATCAGCTATCTTACTTTTAAAATTTGAGGAGGGTAATTCTACTTTCTTATGGTATCTCGCTTGAGCATTTTTAACTCTTGCTATCATATCTCCAATCGGGTCACTTAAACTCATAATATTTCCTTTCTACCAACTCGATTTTACTAAACCTGGTATTTTTCCTTGTAATCCAAGTTGTCTTAATGCAATTCTTGATATCTTTAATTTTCTATAAACTCCATGAGGCCGTCCAGTTATTTGACATCTGTTCATCACTCTGTTTTTAGCAGAATTTCTTGGTAATTTTGAAAGTTTTTGTTGCGCTTTAAATCTTTCTTCAAGAGGAATTTTTTTATCCATAATAATTTTTTTTAATTTTGATCTTTTATTAAAAAATTTATTTGAAAGTTTTATTCTTCTATTATTTTTGTTTACTGAACTTAATTTAGCCATTTTAGTTATCTCCTTTTTTGATAAACGGGAAATTCATTTTATTCAATAAAGCAAAGCTATGCTCTTTATCTAATGATGAAATTACAATTATAACATCTAATCCTCTAACTTTATCAGCTCTATCGAAACTTACCTCTGGAAATATGATGTGCTCTTTTATACCAAATGTATAATTTCCAAACTTATCAAATCCATTTGATGACAATCCTCTAAAATCTTTAACTCTAGGTAATGCTATATTTACGAGTCTATCTAAAAATTCGTACATTTTATTTTTTCTTAAAGTAACTTTTAATCCTGCATTTGATCCTTTTCTTGTCTTAAAATTTGCTACAGATTTTTTGAATTTCGTTGTTACTGGTTTTTGACCAGTGATTTTGGCTAAATCTACCTCACATGATTTCAATATTTTAGAGTCATTTCCATCCAAGCCTAATCCCATATTCAAAATAACTTTCTCAATTTTAGGTCCCATATTCAAATTTTTGAAACCAAATTGAGTTTTTAAAGCTGGTTGAATTTCTTTTAAATAAAGTTCTTTTAATCTTGGTGTCATTATTTTTTAGCTACAGTTTTTTTATTTTTTTTTAGTTCCTCAATCAATTTTAAATTCGAAATGTGAATAAAATTTTCTTTTGAAAAAATTCCACCTTTTTTTTCCTTCGTCGTTTTCACGTGTTTTTTAATCATATTCAAATCTTTTACTTTTGCTCTATTATTCGCTCTATCAATTTCTATAATTTCACCTTCTTTGGATTTGTCTTTTCCTGATAAAATTTTTACTTTCAAACCTTTTTTAATCATTAAATTACCTCTGGAGCTAAAGAAATTATTTTCATTTGACCTCTTGTTCTAAGCTCTCTCGTTACTGGACCAAATATTCTTGTTCCCACTGGTTCGCCTTTATCATCAACTAAAACTGCAGCATTGTTATCAAATTTTACTTTTGATCCATCATCTCTATGGATACCTTTCTTAACTCTAACAACCACAGCTTTATGAACAGAGCCTTTTTTAACTTTACCTTTTGGTATTGCTTCTTTAACTGCAATCACAATTGTATCTCCTATACTTGCATATCTCCTTTTTGAACCCCCTAAAACTTTGATGCACTCAATTTTTTTTGCACCGGTATTATCAGCAACCTGTAATTCAGTTTGAACTTGTATCATTATTTTAAATTCTCCATAACTTTGAATCTCTTATTTTTTGAGTAAGGCCTACTTTCAATTATCGAAACCTTATCACCATTTTTATATTCATTATTTTCATCATGTGCATTGTATTTCTTTTTAACTTTAATAATTTTTTTTAAAACAGGATGAGAATATCTTCTCTCAATTAAAACTGTTATTGTTTTATTGGGTTTGTCACTAACAACTATTCCAGTTAAAACTTTTTTAGGCATTCAATGTTCCTTTAAGTTTAGTTTTTAATCTTGCAATTGTTTTTTTTGTTTCACTAATTTTAGCAGGGTTTGTTACCTGAGAATTAATCTTCTGAAATCTAAAATTGAATAAATCTTTTTTAAGTTTATCAATATTCTTTAAAACTTCATCTTTAGTCAATTTTTTTATCTCTTGCTTTTTCATATTATAAAAATCTTTTAATTGTCTTTGTTTTTATTGGAAGCTTAGCTGAAGCTTTATAAAGAGCCTCTTTAGCAATTTGTTCCGAAACACCATCAACTTCAAATAGTATTCTTCCAGGTTTTACTCTACAAGCATAATACTCTGGTGAACCCTTTCCTTTACCCATACGAACTTCTATTGGTTTTTTTGAGACTGGTATATTAGGAAATACCCTTGTCCAAACTCTGCCTTGCCTTTTCATATGTCTCGTCAATGCAACTCTAGCAGCCTCAATTTGTTTACCAGTCACACGATCAGGAGTTAATGCCTTAAGTGCATAAGCGCCGTAATTAATAAAGTTTGCTCTGGTAGCATTACCATGAATTCTCCCTTTATGTGCTTTTCTCCATTTTGTTCTTACCGGTTGTAGCATTTTAACCCTTACTTTCTTTTAAAATTACTTTATTAGTTTCCTGACTAAATTCTTTAGCAAAAACCTCACCTTTATAAATCCAAACTTTAATTCCGATTATGCCATATGTAGTTAATGCTTCAGCTTCAGCGTAATCAATATCTGCCCTCAATGTGTGTGATGGGATACTGCCATCTCTTAGCCATTCTGTCCGTGCAATTTCATTTCCACCTAATCTTCCGCTGATTGATACCTTAAT
>CACJLZ010000004.1 GCA_902594395.1 uncultured Pelagibacteraceae bacterium | reverse complement strand
GACGCTTTGTTTTTTTCAACAATCTTTTTTATTTCAATTGCTAATTTCTCTTTTACTGATAACCACTCGTTCCAACTATCTGATTTAGTAAAACAACGCACATACATATCAATTGAACTATCAGAGAATTTGTCAACTCTTACTGCGATTCCTATACTAGTATTAAAGTCTTCACTTTTTTGAATGTGATCTTCAATTTCATTTCTTATCGTTTTTAATTGATCAACTGTTGTGTCATATTGAAGAGTTATAATCCAGCTTATTAACCAATTAGAAGTTTCGCTGACATTGACAACTGCATTTTCGGCAAATTGAAAATTAGGAATTATTGCCAGTGATTTATCAAACTTTCTTATCGTTGTTGATCTAAATCCAATTTTTTCAACTATACCCTCTATAATTCCCTCTACTAATATCCAATCACCAATTTTGAATCTTTTTTCAACCAAAACTAAAATACCTGAAATCAAATTTTTAAATAAATCTTGAGCACCTAAAGCTACTGCAACACCAAATAAACCAAGACCAGCAATAATTGGTCCTATCTTTATTCCCCAGAGTTCTAGAACAGCTGCTAGACCTAAAATAAAAATAAGTATTTTTAAGGATTTAATGATCCACCCAATTAATTCTCTTGTTAAAAGTTTATCAAGTCCACTTAATATATATGACACGGGCTCAATAATTTGGTGCATCACCCAAAAAATTAAAATTGTTATCAAAGTTCTATTTATTGTGTCAACAACCTCTCTGCCTTCGATTGAAAAAGTCATATAATAACTTGCTATAAAAAAACCTAAAACAATCGGTAAGAATCTTGCTGGTCCAATCAATGCAGACACAAAAGTATCATCTAATTTATTAGTAGTTCTCTTGGAAATTATTTCCAATTTTTTAATAATAAGTTTACTGATTAATCCTCTAAAAATTAAAAAAATTAAAAATATTCCAATACCAATTAATATTTGGAAAATATCTACTCCTAATATCCCTCTATTCCAGACAGATAAAAATACTTCAGAAAAATTATTTATTATTTCCATAGTTAAATTTTATATAACAAAAATTCCTCTTCTCCAGGATTAAAAAGAAATATCTTTTTCCACTTAATTTCATTTAATTTAGCTGACGTTTTTTCCCCTATACACATCAAATTAGTACTCATCCAAAGACTCTCTAGGTGATTAAATTTTATAAACTTTAAAAGACTTGATGCACTATTTTGTGAATAAACATAAACCATATCAGGCATATCAAGTTTTAACTTATTAATAAAATCATTATCAAATTTTTCATTATGTACAGTTTCATAGTTTATCAATCTTTTAATTTCATATCCTTCATTTTGAAGTTGATTATCAAGATCCACCGAAATGTTTTCTCCACTTACATAAATTAATTTACCCTCTGTTTTATCAAAATTCTGCAATATCAATTCTTTCAAATTTAGAACATTTCCCTCAGCAGCAATTGTATTAGAAAAACCTTGACCTCTTGCTTCATTTTCAGTTGCATTTCCTACGCAAAAACATTTTATATTTTTATCTAGTCCCTTTAAATTTAAAAATCTTACAGCGTTGGAACTTGTAAAAATAATACCCTTAAATTTAGAAAGATCTATTTCTTCATGTAGAATCTTTTTTATTGATAATAAAGGTAAATGTGAAACTTTATGACCAAGAGACTGGAACTTAATGATCATTTCAGAACAATCTTCTAAAGGTCTAGTTAATAGAATATGCATTTTATCTTTTATAAGAATTATTTGATTTTATTTTTAAAATTTGACCTATCTCATTTCCAAGTTCTTTAAAATTTTCTAATCTGTCGGTTTTTTTTTCATAAAATCTTTGAGAGCCATCTAATGAAAAAAGCTCAGCCTCTACTGTAATTTTGTTTTCATCTATTTTAGAATAAATACCAACCGCAGTTTCACAATCTCCCTCTAAGATTTTTAGAATATTTCTTTCTGCATGTGCTCTTTTATAAGTCTCTTTATGATTAATCTTTTTTAACATTGAGATCATATCTTTATCATTTTCTCTACACTGTATAGCAATTATACCTTGTCCTGCACTTGGAATTAATTCCCCAATAGAAAAAATTTCTGAAATTTTATCCTCTAATTTCAGGAACTTTATTCCAGCATAAGATAAAATTATTGCATCATAATCACCATCCATTAATTTTTTAATTCTAGTGTCAACATTCCCTCTAATAAGTTTACAATTAACATCAGGTCTAATTTTTTTTATTTGAAATTGACGTCTATAAGAAGATGTTCCAATAACAGCATTCTTTTTTAAGTCTTTAAATTTTTTATTTCCATTGATTATTAAAATTTCTCTCGGATCATTTCTTTCAAGAAATGCGTCTGTTAAAAGACCATTGGTCTCAATTGCTGGCATGTCTTTCAGTGCATGAACCGCTATATCGATATTATTTTTTTGAAGTTCTTGCTCAATACTACTTGAAAACAAACCTTTCCCACCAACATCAGATAACCTCATATCTTGTATCTCATCACCTTTGGTTGAAATTTTTATAATATTTATATCCTCATCAACGAAATCAGTTACTTCAATAATTTTCTCTTTTACCTTCTGAGCATATAATAATGCTAGCTTACTTCCTCGAGATCCAATTTTTATCTTCTTTTTCATAAAAAAATCTTTTCTTACTTGTATTGGGATTGTACAATTATTAAAATCTATTTGAATGAATAAAAAACCCTTAATTTTAGGAATAGAAACTAGCTGTGATGAAACTGCAGCATCTTTAATTTCAGAAAATGAGCAAGGAATACCAATAATTCTTTCTAACGTAATTTCTAGCCAAACAGAGGTGCATAAAGAATTTGGTGGGGTTGTTCCTGAACTTGCTGCTAGATCCCATTTAGAAAAAATTGATTGGATCGTTCAAAAGGCTTTAAATGAAAGTGGAAAAAGAATAGACGAAATAGATGCTGTTGCTGCAACTGCTGGGCCAGGACTGGTTGTTTGTTTATCAGTTGGATTAAGTTTTGGTAAAACTTTTGCTAATTTGATTAAAAAACCATTTATTGCAGTTAATCATTTAGAGGGTCATGCTTTAAGTCCAAGAATAAATTCAGGACTAGATTATCCATATTTATTTTTATTGATTTCAGGTGGACATTCACAGTTTTTAAATGTTCAAGGACTTGGGAATTATAAAAGATTAGGTACGACCATAGATGATGCTTTGGGTGAAGCGTTTGATAAGACTGCAAAATTATTAGGAATAGAATTTCCTGGAGGACCCAAGATTGAAGTTTTAGCTGATAAAGGAAATCCTGAAAGATATGAGTTGCCAAAACCAATTATTAACAGGGGGGGTTGTAACTTATCATTTGCAGGCTTGAAAACTGCAGTATTAAAAATATCAAAAGAGATAAAAACAGATCAAGATAAATTTGATTTAGCGGCTTCTTTTCAAAAAACCATAATAGAAATCCTGTATAAGAAAACAAAAATTGCCTTTTTAGAGTTTGAAAAACAAAATAATTTGAAAAAAAAAATTTTTGTTGTTGCTGGGGGTGTTGCAGCAAACAAGAAAATTAGACCAATGTTAATTAATTTATGTAAAGAAAAAAATTATGAAAGCATATTTCCACCAATAGAGCTCTGTGGTGACAATGCTGCAATGATAGGGATGGTAGGTTTAGAAAAATTTAAGCTAAATCAATTCAATGATTTAGATTATCCAGCAAAACCGAGGTGGCCATTAGATGAAAAAGCTAATTTTTTAAAAGGAGCAGGAGTAAAATTGTAGTGCAATATTGGTTACTTAAAATTAAAAATCATCAGATTAATCTGTATCTAGTAAGAAACTATCTGTCAGTAAATAATTTAAAAAATAATGTACATTAATTTTTTACAATTTTTTTTATGATAAAAAAAAAATTTATAATAAATTTTTCTATAATATTATTTTCTGTATTTATTACATTGTACATACTAGAGATATTTTTAAAAATATATTACGACAACACAATAAGCTGTTTAACAAATCGAGAATTAAAAGAAAAAAAATCTATAAGATTTGGTTATAATTATGATAAGAGATTTATATATGAGTATGCAAAAGACTTAAAATTAAAAACATCTTTTGGAAACACACCGAAATCTTTTATTATTAAAAAAAATAAAAACGAAATAAATTTACCATTTTTACCTCTATCCTCTTATAGTAATGAGAGAATATATTTATGTAATGAAACAGGAGAACACTCCTTTTTTACCAGCGATCGATATGGATTTAATAATCCAAATATAGCATGGGAAAATAATTTCACAGATGTTCTTTTACTTGGAGATTCATTTATAGCAGGATCTTGTATCAATAAAAATAATGAAAATAATTTTGCAGACATATTTAGAGGTAAAAATTTTAATACAATTAATTTGGGATTTCCTGGCCATGGTCCACTTTTAGAATATGCAACTTTTATAGAGTACGGGAAATTTCTAAAACCAAAAAAAGTGCTATGGTTTTATTACGAGGGAAATGACTTTAATGGGCTAAATATTGAAAAAAAATCAAAAATTTTAAAAAGTTATCTTAATGACAAAAGATATAATCTTAAATTTAAACAAAAAAAGATAAACGATTTATTATATGAAAATGAATATAGCTTAAATGATTTAGAAAAATATGAAAAAAATAAAATTCAAAAAAACAGAAAATTTTGTAATCTTTCTTTTCAAAAAACAAGGGAATTAATTAACTTTAAAGAGCTAAGAAACCTGATATTTAAAGAAGATACTAATTTGAAGGAAGAAGATTTCAATGAAGAAAATTTTTTATTGTTTGAAGAGATTATCTTAAAAACTAAAAAAGAAATTGATAAATGGGATGGAGAATTGATTTTTATTTATTTGCCAAAGTATATGAGATACAAAAAAATGTTTGTAGACCATGATAATTATAACAAAAAAAAGAGAATTTTGAATTTAGTAAATAAAAATGATATTAAGACAATTGATATCCATAATGATTTTTTTCAAATTAAGAAAGATCCACTAAAATTTTTCCCATTGAGAGGAAATGGTCATTATAATAAAGAAGGTGTTAAAAAAATTTCACATTTTATTTTTGATAATATATATAAATAATTAGATGAAGTATTGGTTACTTAAATCTGAACCAAACGTTTGGTCAATTGATCAACAAAAAAAAGCTGGTGAGAAAGGAGCACCCTGGGACGGTGTAAGAAACTATCAAGCAGCTAAGAATTTAAAAACTATGAAAAAGGGTGATCAATGTTTTTTTTATCACTCAAATATTGGAAAAGAAATTGTTGGAATAGTAGAGGTTGTGAAAGAACATTACATTGATAAAACAGACAAATCAGGAAGATTTGTTGCTGTGACTGTTAAGTTTTTAAAAAGACTTAATAGCCCTGTGTCTTTAGAGCAAATTAAAAAAAACAAGGATTTAAGCCATTTATCTTTAATTAAACAAAGTAGATTATCTGTAATGCCTATTGACTCTAAAAGCTGGAAGATTTTAAATAAAATGAGTAAATAATAAAAAAAATGCCAAAAAAAAAGAAATCAAAAAAGAAAAAAACCAAAAAGATAAAGAAAAAAAAATCTTCAAAAAAAAGAAGAAAAATAAAAAGAGTCTCAAAAACTAAAAAATCTGCAGCTAAAAGATCTAAAAAGAAAAATATCGATAAATCATCATCTAACGATCAAGTAATTAAAACTAAACCTGAATGGGTAAAAAGGAGTTTAGCAAATAAAGCCCAATATCAAAAAAAATATTCTGATTCTATTAAAAATAATAATTCATTTTGGAAAAAAGAAGGAAAGAGAATTACTTGGATAAAACCTTACAAAAAAATTAAAGATGTCAAATATAGTAAAGACGAAGTAAGAATTAAATGGTTTGAAGATGGTACTTTAAACGCATCTGCAAATTGTATTGATCGTCATTTAAAAGATAAAAAAGATAAAACTGCAATTATATGGGTAGGAGATGATCCTAAAGATACTCAAAAAATTTCTTACAAACAACTACATCAAAAAGTTTCAAAAGCTGCTAATGGTCTAAAAAAACTAGGGATACAAAAAGGCGACCGTGTCACTATTTATTTGACGATGATACCCGAATTAGCAATACTGATGTTGGCTTGTGCAAGAATAGGCGCCGTCCACTCAATAATTTTTGGTGGTTTCTCTGCAGAGTCAATTTCAGGAAGAGTGAATGATTGTAAATCAGAATATATAATTACTGCTGATGAGGGAGTAAGAGGAGGCAAAACTATTCCTTTAAAAGCAACAACAGATGAAGCTTTATCTAATTGTCCAGATGTTAAAAAATGTATTGTAGTAAAGAGAACTGGTAATTATGTATATTGGGATCAAGATCGAGATGTCTGGTATCACGACCTAATTAAGGATGTGCCAAATCATTGTGAGCCTGAGGAAATGAGTGCAGAGGATCCTTTGTTTATTCTCTATACATCAGGATCAACCGGAAAGCCTAAAGGAGTATTACATACCACTGGAGGATATATGGTATATGCTTCTATGACTCATCAATATATTTTCAATTATAAACCGAATGACATTTATTGGTGTACAGCAGATATTGGATGGGTAACTGGTCATAGCTATATAATTTATGGACCATTAGCTAATGGTGCAACAACCATTATGTTTGAGGGTGTTCCAAATTACCCTGATAGTTCAAGGTGGTGGCAGATTGTAGACAAATATAAAGTAAATACCTTTTATACAGCGCCAACAGCTATAAGAGCCTTAATGAGAGAAGGTGATGGTCCAGTTAATAAAACCTCTAGAAAATCCCTAAAACTATTAGGAACTGTTGGGGAACCCATAAATCCAGAGGCGTGGATGTGGTATTACAAAACTGTTGGTAATTCAAAATGTCCAATAGTTGATACTTGGTGGCAAACAGAAACTGGAGGAATTCTTATAGCACCACAAACTGGAGCTATTCCACTTAAACCTGGATCAGCAACAAAACCTTTTTATGGAATAAAGCCAGTATTAGTTAATAAGGATGGTAAAGAAATAAAAGGTGAAGGTGAAGGTAGACTTTGTATAGCTCAGTCTTGGCCAGGCCAAATGAGAACAGTTTATGGTGATCATCAAAGATTTATTGATACATATTTTTCACAATTTGATGGAAAATATTTTACTGGAGATGGATGTAAAAGGGATAAAGATGGGTATTACTGGATTACTGGTAGAGTTGATGATGTGATTATCGTTTCAGGGCACAACCTCGGCACCGCTGAAATTGAAAGTGCCTTTGTAGCACATCCAAAAGTGGCTGAAGCTGCCGTAGTAGGATATCCGCACGATATCAAAGGAAACGGATTGTACTGTTATGTTACTTTAAATGCTGGTGAAAGTGAAACTGGAGATTTAGATAGAGAATTAAAACTTTGGGTTAGAAAACAAATAGGGCCTTTGGCAACTCCAGACCTAATTCATTTTACACCTGGACTTCCAAAAACTAGATCTGGAAAAATTATGAGAAGAATTTTACGAAAGATTGCAGCAAACGAACATGGACAACTAGGTGATACAACTACTCTTGCTGATCCCAGTGTAGTCGATAGCTTAGTTGACAATAGAAAAAATATTTAAAACTTTATTCTTTCGTTAAACTCTTTTTTTACAACATCCCATTTTAAAATCACTGAGTTTAAAACTATTTTACGATCTAAAGTTTTTAAATCTTCTGCGATAGGTGCCCACTTATATAATGATAAAGCGCTAGGATTAAAAGGTAAATCATTGTGATGATCATCCCAATTAATATTTTTTATTCTTTCATCAAAACTTTTTTTTGCATTTTCTATAATATCAATTGGCATCTTATTTGAAGTTTCATCATCTAAAATTTTTAAAAAAATTTCTTTTGCTTTCTCTATATCTTGGTAATTAAAATTTGCTTTTAAATATGAAAATATAAAGAAAGTAAGATCTTGAAGAGCAACTGCATAAATATTCCACTTTGCCAGATTTACTGAGTCCATAAAAGTATCATTCTCAAAGTGAAGAACATATCTAGTCCCCATCCTTGTTTTAAGATAGCCGTAAAGAGTGACCTGACTCACCCAGGCAGATTTTGTTTGAATAAAAGTTTCAAGTTCATCCAAATTGCTAATTTTCCCCTTAGGAACAAAGGCTTTAAACATGGCGAAGAGATAAGTCTTAAAATCATGCCAAGTTAGGTCTCTCCACGTTAATTTGTATTTTCCCATAAAAAGCCCTATTTTTGACACTTATAACTAGAAAAGGCTAGTAAATTTACCAATTTTAACACTTTAAATCTATTTCATAATAGTTATGATTTTCGCCAGTTATAACTAAAAAGAGAGAGGTATAAATGTCAAAACAAGAACAACACTGGGAAAAATCCAAGGGTTTGCTAATGATGACGTTAGCAATTTGGTTTATTTTCTCAATTGGCATCTTCCTATTCGGAGCTGAAATGAACGAAGTTACGGGGCCATTTGGTTATCCGTTAACTTATTGGTTCACTTGTCAAGGTTCTCTTGGAATTTTCGTAATACTAATTTTCTGGTTTGCGAATAGACAAGAAAAAATTGATGAAGAGTTCGGCTTTAGTGAAAGAGGAGATGACTAATGATTAAAGGTAATTTTATAGACAATTTACCTAAGGTTTATGGAATCTATACAGGTGGTTTTTTAGCTTTCATAATCATTATGTCAATTGGAGAGCAGATGGGTATGACAGCGAAAGTAATTGGTATTTGTTTCGTTGCCTTCACAGTAGCCATCTATGCTATAATTGGTTATCTATCACGTACAGCTCAAGCTGATGCTTATTACGTTGCTGGAAGACAAGTACCAACCGTGTTTAACGGAATGGCAACTGCAGCAGACTGGATGTCTGGTGCATCATTCGTTGCAATGGCAGGTGGTATTTACTTTAAAGGTTACGGTTATATGGCACTGCTTGTAGGTTGGACTGGTGGATATGTATTGGTCGCATCACTATTAGCACCTTACTTGAGAAAATTTGGCTGTTACACAGTTCCAGATTTTATAGGTACAAGATACGGTGGTAATTTAACAAGGTTTCTTGCAGTAGTGGTTTTAACTGTTGCTTCATTTACCTATGTGACTGCTCAAATTAACGCCACAGGTACAATTGCATCTGTTGCACTTGATATTCCATTTCAATACGCAGTATACGTTGGACTAATAAGTATCTTACTTTGTTCAATGCTCGGTGGTATGAGAGGAGTAACTTGGACACAGGTAGCACAATATATCGTACTTATCATAGCTTACTTATTACCAGTATTCTGGATCAGTAACAAAATGGGGGCGGGTTTCTTCCCTCACTTCATGTTAGCTGATGAAGTTTCTAGAATAGCTGAATTGGAGGCTCAGTTTGGTTTTGTTAAAAACTCTGCTGAAAATCTAAAAGAAGTTCCAAAAGGTTTGGCTGGAATAACTAAAGCACACTCAGCGGTGAACGCAACACCTTGGGCATTTATTTCATTAGCGTTAGCGATGATGATGGGAACAGCTTCATTGCCTCACGTTATGATGAGATATTTTACTACTCCAAGTGTAAAAGCAGCTAGAAAATCAGTAGGTTGGTCGTTATTCTTTATCTTCCTACTTTATTCTTCTGCTCCAATGTTAGCGACGCTATCTAAATTGTCATTGATTGATCCATCACTACCAACAGGTATTATTGGTAAATCAATAGCTGAAGTTCAATCGATAGATTGGTATCAAAACTGGAACCAAGCAAACTTAATGTTTGTAAGCGACTTTAACGGAAATGGAACTCTTGAATTAAACGAGTTTTTCATGGGTGGTAAAGCCGTTGTGTTAGCAACTCCAGAAATAGCTGGATTACCATATGTAATCTCAGGTCTGGTTGCTGCTGGAGGTATGGCTGCTGCCATGTCAACAGCTGATGGTTTGATCTTAGCAATTGCAAACGCAATCTCACACGATGTTTACTATAAAATCATCGATCCAAAAGCTGAGACTGCGAAGAGACTAGTTGTTGCAAGGGTATTACTTGTAGTAATTGGTTTTGCTGGAGCAACTATTGCGGCAATGGAGATCCAAGGTATTTTAGGTTCAGTAATCTGGGCTTTTGACTTTGCGATGTCTGGATTGTTCTTCCCACTTGTACTTGGTGTATGGTGGAAGAGAGCTAACAGAGAAGGTGCTATAGCTGGTATGGCTTTAGGATTAATTTCTGGTGCTGGTTACCTAATATGGGTAAGAACAGGTGGAAGTGGATTCTTAGGAATTACTCAGTTAACGTTTGGTATCTTTGGTTCAGCTGTCAGCTTAGTAGCTATGGTAGTGGTCAGTTTAATGACTTCTGCACCTAATGCTGCAACGCAGAAAATGGTTGATGAGGTTCGAGTACCGGCTGGTAGATCGATCCTTGGCAAACAATAAAAATCTTTTAAAGGGGCGATTAATTTCGCCCCTTTTAATTTCGATCTTTTTCCAATATAAATTTCTCAATGTCGGCTAACTTTCATCCTTTAGTATATATAATCGACTATATTCTTGGGGTAATCATGTGGACTTTAATTGGAAGGGTTGCAATGAATATTTTTCAAAAAGAGGATTCTCAATTTTTTTTTATGAGAGTCTTTGTTAAATTTACCAATCCTTTGATCAACTTGTTTAAACCTGTCACTCCATCTTTTATCATACAACCAATCGTGCCTCTTTATGTTGCTTGGTTTTTTTTCATGATAAGGTTTTACTTTATGCCATGGGTCCTAGGGTACTCGGTGATGGGTATGTTATCGTTTCCGTTAGAAAGTGAGATTTCAAGACAAATTTATCAATTTTTTAATTAAATTAGATTTTAAAATTTGGTACTAGTTAATTTAATAACTTATGAAAAAAATACAAATTTCTCCCTCGATATTATCTGCTGACTTCAGTCAATTAGGAATTGAAATTAAGAGGCTCGAGGACGCAGGTGCAGATATGATACATGTTGATGTAATGGATGGTCATTTCGTTCCAAATTTAACTATTGGACCTCCTGTCATTAAGACTCTTAGAAAGCATTCAGAATTAACCTTTGATGTTCATTTGATGATTTCACCTGTCCATAAATATATAAAAGATTTTGCAGACGCAGGAGCTGATATAATTACTATACATCCTGAAGCTACTGAGAATTTATCAGAATCAATTGAACATATTAAGAGTTTTAAAAAAAAAGTTGGTATTTCTTTAAATCCAAATACAGAGGTAAAAATAATTGAAAATGAGTTAAAAAATGCAGATTTGATTTTAGTCATGAGTGTATATCCAGGCTTTGGAGGACAGAAATTTATTCCAGATGTGATTGAAAAAATTAAATTATTAAAAAAGATTAAAGATGATAAAAATTATAAATACGACATTGAGGTAGATGGTGGAATAAATTTTTCAAATTCAAAAGACGTTATAAATGCAGGAGCAAATATTCTTGTATCGGGAACCACAATATTTAAAGAAAACAACGGAAATATTAAAAAGAATATTGAAACACTTAAAGAAGTGTAGAATGCTACATAAAGGATTTTTTATAGCCTTAAATAATTTTGTTGAAATAATAAAAAAGAAAATCAGAAACATTTATTTAAATTCGAGTTTTTATGAAAAAAAATTATCAAAAACTTTTGATAATGATTTTGTATACAAACCGAGTCCACATTTACTTTCATCAATTATTAAATATCAAAATAAAAAACATAAAATTGAAGATTTTGAGTTTGATACAGTCTGGACAAATCAAATTGAATCTAGGGATTTTAAAAAATTAAATAATTTTTTTTGGTTATTTAGTCTTGACCTAAAATCCTCAAAAGTTTCTGTAAAAAAAGTTATAAGTAATTGGATAACAAATAACGACCACTTTAAAAAACAAAGTTGGGAATTTGATACTACTGCTAAGCGTATCATTTCTTGGCTATCTAATCACCAGCTTACTTATGACGACAACGATAAAGAATTTAGATTAATATTTGATCACATGATTCAAAAACAAACGAATCATTTATTAAACGAAATAAAAAACTCTAAAGATTTGGAAAATAAGATAATTGGTTGCTCAGCTATAATTTTAGTAGGATTATGTTACAAAATTGAAAAAAATTATTTGGATATTGGATTAAATTTTTTAAAAAAAATAACCAATTCTTCAATAGATAACCAGGGTTTTACAAAGTCGAGAAATATAAAACAGCTAATTTTTTTTCTAAAATATTTTATACTCATTAGGGAATGGTTTAAAGAAGCTCATGTTGAAGTTCCGGATCATGTGAAGGAAAATATTTATTACTTTGGACAAGGTTATGCTTTCATAAGACAAAATATAGAAGATGATCTTTTGTTTAACGGTAATAACAAATCTAATACTCAAGATTTTGATAATTATCTAAAAAGATTAGGTTATAAATTTAAAAATGAAAATAAAGATTATGGTGGATACATAATTTTAAAAAATAAGAAAGTTTGTCTAGCAATGGATGTGGGGTCCTCACCAAATTTTAAGTATACACAGGATTATCAATCAGGTGCTCTTTCGTTTGAGATAATTTCAAACGGCAGAAAGCTTATAACCAATTGTGGTTATTACAAAAAAAATAATCAAAACCTTAATGAAATATCAAAGTCTTCAGCTGCACACAGCACATTAATAATTGATGATAATTCTTCATGTAAATTTACAAAAATGAAAGACGCATCTATTTTAAAGACAGGTTTAAATATTACACAAAAAAATTCAGTATGTGAAAAAAATTACTGGAAAATTAATGCTGCTCACGACGGATATTTTAAAAGATTTAAATCAATTCATGAGAGAAATATTGAGTTTTATCCTGAACAAATGAAATTTGTTGGTAATGATAAAATTATTAAAAAAAAGAATAATCATAACTATAAGTTTGATATTCGGTTTCATTTAGAGCCAAATATTAAATTAATGAAAACTCAGGATAATAAATCTATTTTAATAGAATTAGAGGATGAAGGATGGAAATTTACTTGTGATAATCATGAAATTAATATTGATAATGGCTTATACTTCGGTATTAAAAATTCATATATTGAAAACCAAAATATTTTTGTATCTGGGATATTAAATGATTTTGAAGAAAATATTAAATGGGAAATTAAAAAGATATAATGCGAAAAATTAAATCAGCCCTGATATCATTATCTGATAAATCTAATCTCAAGCCTTTATTACAAGAATTAAAGAGACATAATATCAAAATAATTAGTTCTGGTGGAACATTTAAAACAATTAGAAAACTAAAATATAAATGTTCAAATATTTCAAATTTTACAGGTTTTAAAGAAATACTAGGTGGAAGAGTAAAAACTCTACACCCAAAAATACATGCAGGAATTTTAAACAAAAGGAATAACAAATCTCACTCTAGCGATATTAGAAAAAATAATTTTGAACATATTGATCTAGTAGTGGTAAATTTTTATCCATTTGAAAAAATGATAGAGCAAACAAAAAACCATTCAAAAATAATTGAAAATATTGATGTTGGAGGACCGACTATGGCTAGAGCTGCCGCAAAAAACTATGAGGATGTCACTGTAATAACGTCTGTTGATCACTATTCAGAACTTATTAATGAGTTAAAAAAATATAGAGGCAGTACTTCTCTCAAATTTAGAGAAAAAATGTCTAGATTAGCATTTGATGAGACAGCGTATTATGATGCTGTGATCTCAAATTATTTCAATAAATTTAACAATATCAATTTCCCTAAAAGAAAAATTCTTTACACTAACTTTATAGAAAATCTTAGATATGGAGAAAATCCTCATCAAATGGGCGCCTTCTATTCTCAAAACATAAAAAATAAATTAGAACAAATTCATGGAAAAGCATTAAGTTATAATAATTATAGTGATATTTTTGCTGCACTTACTATTTCAAAATCACTTCCAAAAAATACAGGTACAGTTATTGTTAAACACGGAAATCCTTGTGGTGTATCAGCCTTAAAAAACAGTTTAGATAGCTATAAATCAGCACTTAGCTCTGATCCAATAAGTGCATTTGGTGGTATTGTTTCGTGTAATTATAAGATTAATGAAAAACTAGCATTAATGTTAAATAAAATTTTTCTTGAAGTAGTCATAGCTAAAGGCTTTAATAAAAAAGCTATTAAAATATTAAAATTAAAGAAAAATCTTAGACTTATTGACTCATCAAAAATTTCTTTTAATGAAGTTTGGAAATTTAACTCTGTAGATAATTTTACACTTATACAATCAGAAGACAGAAAGATTTTTTCAAAGAAAGATTTTGAAATTGTCTCGAAAAAAAAACCTAATAGATCACAGCTTGATAACTTAATATTCGCATTTAATGTTTGTCGCTACACAAAATCAAACGCTGTTGTTCTTGCAAGTAATAAGTCTACTATTGGTATTGGCTCGGGACAACCTAGTAGATTAGATAGTTGTGAGATTGCAGTGGATAAAATGAACAAGTTTTCAAAGACCAGAAATGAAATTGTAGCTGCATCAGATGCTTTTTTTCCATTTGTTGATGGAATAGAAAAATTAGTTCAGTCAGGAGCTAATGCAATAGTTCAGCCTGCAGGATCAATAAGAGATAAAGAAATTATAAAATTTGCAAATGAAACAAACACTATTTTGGTTTTTTCAAAAACACGTCATTTTAGACATTAATTATCTTATCAATTTTAGCAGCTAGTATAAAATCGTTTTCAGATAAACCTTCTATAGCATGAGTTGTGATATTAATCTTAGCATACCCCCATCCAAATATAATATCTGGATGATGACCTTCCGCTTCTGAGACTCTTCCTACCTCATTTACAAATTTTTGACTTTCTAAAAAATTCTTAAATTCAAATTTTTTTTCTAACAGGTAAACCTTTTTATCATTTTGAATAATTTCCCAACCATCTACTTTTTTTTGGTACTTGTGAATCTCCGAAACATCAAAAGGACGAACTCCTCCTTCACAAGGAACACATTTTTTATTTAATAAATCACTCATATTTTTAAAAATGGAGCGGGCAAAGGGGGTCGAACCCTCGACCTTCTCGTTGGCAACGAGACGCTCTACCACTGAGCTATGCCCGCTTATTTAATAAACATTATAAGTAGTGGTTTTTAGAAATTCAAGCAATAAGAAAATTTACTAAACTTGTGACAAACTGCGTCCCACAGAGAGACCAAAATGCTTCTTTAAAAGACACAATTTTATAAGATCGGCTACTTAAAATTAAGTTATTTGTAACCTAATTCAATTAAATTCTTTTTAAAAATATTATTTAATTTACCAACAAATTCTTTATCAAAGTTTTTTTGCCAATTATTCTTTGGACCTAAATGGAAAAAAGGTATCTTTTTTTTTTCTTCTCGTGAGATGATGGTTTCGCTAAACCCGTTTGATTCTTCTATTTTTTTTAAATTTTCAAAAGAAGTTGTATTAACAGCGTTTTTAGCTTTTTCCCTACTAAATCCACTTTTGTTATTTGTTAGTTTATTTATAAATTCTATTATCTCTTTAAATACAAAAAAAGTTTCTGACAATAAATCTTCATATTTTAAAAATTTTACTGGTAATAGGTTGTTATTTTTCCATGATTGATAATTAAATTCCCAGGAGCTTATAAATTGATAATCACTATAATCCTTTTTCTTTTTAAAGTCGTAAGTAAAATTTTTTTTATCTTGCATTACTTCTAAAGCTTTATCATGATCGATTTGAAAATGTCTGGACATGGAGTCTAAAACATTTCTAGGATCTCTTACTATATAAATTCCGCCAAGTGAATTAGCTTGATTTGTAAAATCATTTTTTCCCAATTTCACTAAAGCATTATGTGTCTTGAAAAACTTTATCTTTCGGTCTTCATTAATTTTTTCTTGAGCTAAGACCCATAATCTTGAAGTGTCCCCTGGTATTGCTAAATCATAGTCAAAACTTTCTAAATATTTTTTTACAGGAAACTGTTGAACATTTTTTAAATGATTATCACCAAGAAAAATGCCATCTTTTGTATAATAATAAGCACTTATCAACGATCTTAACCATGTGTTGCCATTTTTAGGATAAGAAGCGAGCCAAATTATCATATTTTTATCTTTTAATTATTTTTATATTATTAATATATATTTAATAAATTATGAAACTTCCAAAAACTATACCTGTTTTTCCACTCAGTAATTTTATAATTTTTCCTAAAACTACAGTGCCTTTAAACATTTTTGAACAAAGATATATAGATATGGTCAACGATAGTATGAAAACAGATAAGTTTATAGGCATGGTTCAACCAAAAATCACAAAGAATTTTGATGATAATAAATTACCTTCACTTCATAAAGTTGGTTGTTTAGGTAAAATTACAAGCTTCAAAGAAGCTGATGATGGAAGATATTTAATTGAACTAAAGGGTGTTATTAGATTTGAAATCAAAAAAGAAATAGATTCAAATAAAAAGTATAGAGAATTTGAGATAAATTTTGAAAATTTTTTAGATGATTTAGAAGAGAAAAAAGAAAACTTAAAATTTTCTGATTTAGAACTTATTTTCAGAGATTTAAAAACTTTATTTGAAAAAAGAGGATTTATCATTAACTGGAAAGCTCTAGAAAAACAAAGTTTAGACGAGACAATAAACGCTCTAGCAATGACATCACCATTTAGTTTGGAGGAAAAACAAGTTTTATTAGAAGCTAAAAGTCTAGAAATAAGAAAAACAAAAATTTCAGAAATTTTAAATACTTATACTTACGATCAATTTGATAATACCACTCTTCAATAAACTAATTTTGCAAACCAATATCAGCAATATTTTTAAAATATTTATTTAATATTTTATTCTGTCCAATTATTCTAGCTGTTGAGTCAATTAGATCCTCTCCAATCTTATTTTCAAAATTAAAATATTCATAGATAAAATTAATTCCTTCTGAAAAAACAAAATTTTTACTTTTTACATTATTCTGAAATTCAATACATACACTTTGATCTATAGGTAAACCAAGTTTTATTTTGTAATCAATTATTTTTAAAAATTCTTTAATATCTCTAATTGACATATTGAAACCTTGACCAGCTAAAGGATGAAGTTTATGCAACAAATCACCAAAGGCTAAAATGTTATCTTTATAATATTCTCTTAAATTTATTGATTTTAAATCAAATTTTGAAATCTTGTGAATTTTCTTTATTTCATATTTAGGATTGAACTTATTAATAATTTTGTTGATCTCCAATTCAGTTTTATATTTTTTCATTCTTGCAGAATAAACAATTGAAGTTTTTTCTTTTGATATTGGCAAAAACGCTATCGGGCCATCATTTGTAAAAATCTGTATTGCTTCGTTGTTAGATGATAATTTTATGTGATCTATAATTGTTGTGAATGCAATGCTATTATATTTCTTTTCGAATTTTTTTGAAAAATATTTTTTTGTTATTTTGTTTCTTATGTCACAATTAATTATCAAATCATAACTTAAATAATCAGATTTTCTATATTTTATATACTTTTTGAATTTAAAAAATTTACTCTTTTTAAGTTCGATAATTAATTGATTAAATATTTTTTGGTTCTGCAAGATTGAAAATAAATTGTCTTTTTGATCCTCAAATTTTAAAATTTCTTTGTCCTTAGAGTTCTCTGTAAAAATTTTTATTTTCTTGATTGGCCACAACATTCTTTTAATATTTGTTATTTCCCTATTAAAAAAATCAATATTTGATTTTGAAATTCCGATTGTACGAGTGGAATCTATTTTAGTGTTTTTTTTCTCATAAAATAAATCAACAAATATCTCTTTTTTAACTAAGGCTTTTGCCAAAGCTAAACTTGTAAGGTTATCACCCAATATACAGACTTTCATAATAAATTTAATTTTAACAAGAAAAATTAGATGATACAAAGTGATAAATTTGATTCACTTAATATGAACATAAAAAAAATTGTTAATATAACTCTTCTTTTTATTGCTAAAAGGTTAACAGAAATATTTGGTTTTCTAATATTATCTGCTGGTATATTTTTGGTTGTCTCATTAGTTTCATATTCTCCAGAGGATCCAAATTTTATATTTCCTGAGAATACAGAAATCAGAAATCTTTTGGGTTTTAGGGGAAGTTATATTTCCGATATTTTTTTTCAATCAATCGGTTTAATCTCTTATTTAGTTTCATTAACTCTAATTTTTAATGGCATAAATATTATTATAAGAAAAGATTTCTTTTTAATAATTGAAAATATTTTTTATTCAATTTTATATTCAATTTTTGGATCAGTATTTTTAAACCATTTTTATAATACCACTTTTGCCCTTTTTATTAATGGTAACGGGGGTTTTATTGGAAACTATTTAAATGAAAATTTTTTCAAAAGTTTATTAAATTTAAATGAAAATATATCCTATTATTTTTTAATCATCTTAACAGTTGTGCTTTTTTTACTTAGTGTAAATTTTAGTCTTAAGAAATTTTTTAATTTTCTTAAAAAAATTAATTTTCTCAATTCCAAAAGTAATAAAAATTATACGGATAAAAGTGAGGTTATTAATGAATATATTCCACAAGAAGAAATTAAAAATTTAATCCAAGAGGATTTACCCTTTATAAAAGCTGATGAACTAAAAAAAACTGAAATACAAAAATTTAAATTGCCTAGCCTAGATTTACTTAAAATTCCATCTAAAAAGGAAAGAGAAAATTCTGAAAAAAACCAATCAAGCAATCCTGAATTTTTAGAAAAAATATTATTAGACTTTGGTGTTAATGGAAAAATCAAAAAAATTAGTCACGGACCGGTCGTTACGTTGAATGAATTTGAACCCGCTGCTGGTGTAAAGGTTTCAAAGATTATAAATCTATCTGACGATATCGCGAGAAACACTAGTTCTGAATCAGCAAGAATTTCAACCATTCCAGGAAGTAACACTGTTGGAATTGAATTACCTAATTCATCAAGAGAAAATGTTTATTTGAGTGAGATATTAAAAAACTCCGACTTTAAGAAAAAAGAAATTAAATTACCGATCGCTTTAGGTAAAAGTATTTCTGGAAATCCAATAGTTGGAGATTTATCCTCAATGCCTCATTTATTAATAGCTGGAACAACTGGATCTGGAAAGTCTGTTTGCATCAACACAATAATATTGTCACTGCTTTACCGTCATACTCCTGAGAGATGTAAATTTATTTTGATTGATCCTAAAATGCTTGAACTATCAACATATGAAGGTGTGCCTCACCTTTTGTGCCCAGTGATAACTGAAGCAAAAAAAGCTGCCTCAGTTTTAGGCTGGGTGGTTAAAGAGATGGAAAGTAGATACAGACTTATGACAAAAGAAGGAGTAAGAAATATAGATGGTTACAACTCAAAACATAAACTTCCAATGCCCTATATAGTCGTAGTGGTCGATGAAATGTCAGATTTGATGTTGGTTGCTGGAAAAGAAATTGAAAACTATATTCAAAAATTGTCTCAAATGGCTAGGGCAGCTGGTATACACATTATCATGGCTACTCAAAGACCTAGTGTTGACGTAATTACAGGAACGATTAAGGCAAACTTTCCTACAAGAATATCTTTCCAAGTGACATCTAAAATAGACAGTAGAACCATATTAGGAGAACAAGGTGCTGAGCAATTATTAGGTAAAGGTGACATGTTATATATGTCATCTGCTAATAGAGTTATAAGAATACATGCACCTTTTGTATCTGACAATGAGATTGAAAATATTAATAATTCTTTAAGGTCTCAAGCAGAACCTGATTATGTGGATGAAATTTTAAATTTTGCAGATGAAAAAGAATTAGGTGATGGATCCAAAAATATAAGTGATAAAGATGAGCTTTATCAAAAAGCTGTGGAGATAATAAAATCTGAAGGAAAAGCATCAACGTCTTTTTTACAAAGAAAACTACAAATTGGATACAATCGAGCAGCAAGAATAATTGATATGATGGAAGAGGAGGGAATTGTGAGTAAGGCCAATCATGTAGGAAAACGTGATGTTCTTTGATGATTAATAAATTAATTTTTTTATTTCTTTTTTTTTCAATTGTTGAGGCTTCAGCAAATATTAAAGAAAAAATTATTCAAAATTTAGAAACTACTAATAACTTGACCTTTAACTTTGAGCAAAACGTTAATGGTAAAACAGAAAATGGTCATTGTGCTCTTTCATACCCTCAAAAAATATTTTGTAAATATAATTTAAAAAATAACAAAATTTTAGTTTCCAATGGAAAATCTATAGTTATAAAAACTAATAGTAGCTATTACCTATATCCTCTCGAACGAACACCATTAAATCTAATATTAAATAAAAGATTTTTAATTAATAAGATCAAAAATTTAAATGAGAGAATCCTTGATAATAAATTTGTAAATTTTAAGTTTTTTGAAGAAGATTTTGAAGTGAATATTTTCTTTGATTATAATACTCTTGATTTGATCGGTTGGCAAACTACAGATATCTATCAAAATCTTAGTATCACTTTTTTAGATTCGATTAAAAAAAATCAAAAATTAAATGATAATTTATTTGTTTTACCTCAACAAAATTAAATTGAAACGGTCTCCGTTTTATAAATTCTCATACCCCTTGAAATATAATTATTTAATGCATTTTTATGATCTAAAGAGCAAGTATGTACCCATACTCTTTTGGTATTTTCTGAAAAAGAATTTTTTATAGCCGATGTCAAAAGTAAGGAGCCTAATTTTTTATTTTGATATTCTTTTAGTAAACCCAGATAAGCAATTTCTGTCTCTTTTTTTTCCTGATGGAAAATAAGTTCAAAATATCCAGCCATATCGTCAGCTTTTTTAAGAATATAGGTTTTTACCTTTTGATCAGAAATATATTCCCTCCACTGTTTATCTGACCAAACTAATCGATCTGTCCATCGATGTTCTTTACCGATGCTTTTATAAAAAAACTTATTTATTTGAAAATCTGTTGGATCACTAAGATCAATTAAACAATCATCTGGTGAAAATTTTGATTTTTTTAAGTCTTTAAGTGAATTGATTTCTAAATAATTTCTTTCAACTTTAGTGCTCACTCCACCATCTTTCCAACTTTTTCACCTCCAAATAGATGAAAATGTAAATGAGGTACCTCTTGACCGCCGTGTTCAGAAATATTAGCTAAAGCGCGATAACCTTTACCACCATCTACTGATATACCAAGTTTTTTTGCAACTAAATTTATACCCTTTAATAAACCTACCATTTCCTCTGGAGAGGCTTTTTGACTAAAATCATCGAGGTCAATATATTTTCCTTTTGGTATTACCAGCGCATGAATTTTTTTTTGTGGGTTAATATCATGAAATGACAAGACGTGATCATCTTCGTAAATCTTCTTACAAGGAATTTCTCCCCTTAAGATTTTAGCAAAAATATTATTATCATCGTAGCTCATTTTTTTCTTTTGTTTAGCTCTTCCATTACATCCTCAACTTTCACATCATTTGCCTCTAGATACATTATCAAATGATAGAAAACATCAGCTGCCTCATGAATTTTATTTGAATTTTTTTCTACTGCCTCAATAAGTTCATTAATTTCCTCTAGGATCTTTTCTTTGCTCAAAGATTTATCACTAAGTAATTTATTAGTATAAGAACCATCTATTGGAGTTTTTTTCCTCTCTCTTGCAAGATTAAATAAGCTTTCTAAAGTATTGAGCATATTAAATTCTAACAGGTATTCCTTTTGAAGCCAAATAATCCTTGGCTTCTTTTACCGAGTGTTTTCCATAATGAAATATAGAAGCTGCCAAAACTGCACTAGCTTTTCCTAATTTAATTCCGTCCACTAGGTGATCTAAATTACCCACCCCGCCAGATGCAATAACTGGAATATTTACTTTAGATGAAATTTTAGACATAAGATCAATATCATAACCTACTTGGGTTCCATCTCTATCCATAGAGGTTACTAATAACTCCCCAGCACCGTTTTTTTCCATTTGTTCAGCGTACTCCAACGCATCAATACCACTATTATTTCTTCCTCCGTGAGTAAACACTTCCCACTTATCTTCGTTTTTTTTTGCATCAATTGCAACTACAATACATTGAGATCCAAATTTTTTTGAACTTTCTGCAACTACTTTTGGATTTTCAACTGCTGCAGTGTTAATGGAAACTTTATCTGCTCCACAATTAAGTAATTTGTTAATATCTTCAACACTTCTAACGCCACCTCCTACAGTTAATGGCACAAAACATTTTTTTGAAGTTTTCTCCACAACATCATAAATAGTATCTCTATTTTCATTTGAAGCAGTAATATCTAAAAAACAAATTTCATCTGCTCCACCATCACTATAAATTTTTGCTTGTTCCACAGGATCTCCTGCATCTTTAAGATCAACAAAGTTAATCCCCTTAACAACCCGACCATTTTTGACATCTAAACAAGGTATTATTCTATTTTTAAGCATCTTCTTTCACTAGTTCCTCTAATTTTATATCACCATCATAAATAGCTTTACCAACTATTATACCCTCAACATTTTTTAAATTCCTCGCTTTTTTAATATCATCTATTGATGAAACACCACCTGATATAATTACAGGACACTTTGACATCGTGGCAACTTTTATTGTTTCATTAAAATTTGGACTTTGCTTCATACCATCTTTTTCAATATCAGTATAAATTAGTCTACTAACACCATAATCATTGACCTCTTTTAAATACTTTAAAGTTAATTGATTAGAACTTTCTTTCCATCCAGATACTGACAAATACCCGTCTTTAGCATCTAAACCTAATGCAATTTTATTTGGAAATTTTTCACAAGATTCTTTTAAAAAGTTCTTATCTTTAATAGCGGCACTTCCAAGAATGACTTTCTCTACACCAGCATCAATGTATTTTTGAATACTCTCAGAATTTCTAATACCACCACCTACCTCAACTTTTAAATTAAATTTACCAATTATATCCTGAATAATGCCTAAATTTACTGTTTCACCAGTTAAAGCACCATCTAAATCAACTATGTGTAAATTTTTAAATCCATGATCTTTATATTTTTCTGCTTGTTCAATTGGAGACATTTCATACTCAGTTTTATTATCAAAATCTCCTTTAACTAATCTTACACACTTTTTATCTTTAATATCTATTGCAGGAAATATTTTCATTTTACAAACTTATAAAATTATCAATTATTTTAAGCCCAATCCTATCACTCTTCTCTGGATGAAATTGGGTTCCAAAAATATTTTCTTTTTCAACAGAGCAAACAATATTTGATGAATAATCTGTTGTTGCTGAAATCACTTTTTTATCATTTGGAACAAACTCATAACTATGAACAAAATACATATGAGAATTATTTTCTATATCTTTAAAAATTTTACTATCTTTGACAATATTGATTTGATTCCAACCAATATGAGGAAGTTTATACTTACCGTTCTGATTATCTATTTTTGAAACTTTTCCTGAAATCCATCCTAAGCCTTTAGTTTCAATTTCTTCATAACCATAATCAGCAAACATCTGCAAACCAACACAAATTCCAAGTAGAGGTTTTTTATAATTTATTGCAAATTCATTTAAAGTATCTGTGAGACCTTTAATTTCATTCAAGGCATCCACACAACTTTTAAATGAGCCCTGCCCTGGTAAAACTACTTTGTCACTTGATTTTATCTTATTCAAATCTGAGGTAACCTCGATAGTTACTTTATCTTTTGCAACTTCTTTAAAAGAGTTTATTACCGAGCTTATATTGCCCGATTTATAATCAACAATTGTGACGTTCATTAAACTTATAAAGAACCTTTTGTAGAAGGAATAGTTTTTTTATTCCTCGGATCTATTTCTAATGCAGTTCTTAGAGACCTTGCTAATCCTTTATAGCAAGACTCAATAATGTGGTGACTATTGTCCCCATAAATATTTTCAACGTGTAAAGTTATCCCTGCTGCTTGAGAAAATGCTTGAAACCATTCTTTAAAAAGTTCTGTATCCATCTCTCCGAGCTTTTCAACTTTTAAATTCACTTTCCAAATTAAATAAGGTCTATTTGAAATATCAATTGCAACACGTGATAGAGTTTCATCCATTGGGATCATCGCATGAGCATACCTTCTGATCCCTACAGATTTTTTCAAAGCTTTTTTTAAAGCTTCACCAATTGCAATTCCTGTATCTTCAGTTGTGTGGTGTAGATCAATATGAGTATCACCTTTAGCTTTTATACTCATGTCTATTGAAGAATGCTTAGATAGTTGTTCAAGCATGTGGTTTAAAAAACCTATTCCTGTGTCAATTTTGTATTTACCTTTACCATCAATATTTAAATCGACACTAATGCTTGTTTCTTTTGTTTTCCTGCTTATTTTACCTTTACGCTTCATAATTAAAAACAGGTATACATATATTATTCAATTATGGCAATAATACTAAACCTGGGCTTGAAGTATCAAATTTAGTATCCATTTATAAGCTATGACAACGATTGTGTTAGTTAGAAAAGACAACGAAGTGGTAGTAGCTGGTGACGGACAAGTAAGCATGGGTAATACTGTCGTAAAAAGCACTGCCTCAAAAGTCAGAAAAATTGAGAAGAGAGATGTTGTAGCTGGTTTTGCTGGATCAACAGCTGATGCTTTAACATTGTTTGAGAGATTAGAAGGAAAATTAGAAAAGCATGCAGGCAACTTGTCTAGAGCTGCTGTGGAGTTAGCTAAAGATTGGAGAACTGATAAATATTTAAGAAGATTAGAGGCGCTAATGGCTGTAGGTGACAAAAAAAATAGTTATATAATTTCAGGTACTGGTGACGTTCTAGAACCTGAAGGAGATGTTATTGGTATTGGCTCTGGTGGTAATTATGCTTTAGCTGCAGGAAAAGTCTTAATGGAAAGTAACATTTCAGCTGAAGAAGTTGCAAAAAAAGCTATTAAAGTCGCAGCTGATATATGCGTATTCACAAATGAAAATGTCAAAGTTGAAAAAATATAATGGATAAATCAAACGTAACTCAATTACATCCTAAAGGAGATCAGCAAAAAGTAGAAGCTTCATTAGTAAGCTCTTTGTCACCAAGAGAAATTGTCTCTGAATTAGACAGATTTGTTGTTGGTCAAAATAAAGCTAAAAGAGCGGTTGCTGTCGCCTTACGAAACAGATGGAGAAGACAAGCTTTAAAAGGTGAAATGAGAAATGAAGTTTTACCTAAAAATATTTTAATGATTGGACCAACAGGGGTTGGAAAAACAGAAATTTCAAGAAGACTCTCAAAGTTAGCAGAAGCTCCTTTTGTAAAAGTTGAAGCAACTAGATTCACTGAGGTGGGTTATGTTGGAAGAGATGTAGAACAAATTGTCAGAGATTTAATTGAAATAGCAATTTCAATGGAAAAAGTTAAAAAAAGAAAAGAGGTCTACGCAAAAGCTCAAAAGCTAGCTGAAGAAAAAGTATTAGATGCTTTAGTTGGTAAAAAAGCAAGTGCTGCTACAAGAGAAAGCTTTAGAAAAAGACTTAGAGACGGAGATTTAGATAATAATGAGATAGAAATAGCTGTTAGTGAAAGTGGTGGTAATAGTACATCATTTGAAATTCCTGGAATGCCTGGTGCTAATGTAGGAATGATTAATATTGGCGAGATGCTTGGAAAGTCTATGGGTAAGCAGGAAAAAAAGAAAAAAATGACAGTAAAAGAATCTCACGAAATTTTGATAAATGATGAATCTGATAAGTTGATTGAACAGGATAAAATAATTAAAACTGCAAAGATCTCTACAGAGAATAATGGAATAGTTTTCTTAGATGAAATAGATAAAATTTCTGGAAGGACAGACAGGGTTGGCGGAGATGTATCTAGAGAAGGTGTGCAGAGAGATTTATTACCTTTAATTGAAGGAACAACAGTTAATACAAAATATGGACCTATAAAAACTGACCATATATTATTTATTGCATCTGGTGCTTTTCAATTAGCCAAGCCTTCTGATTTACTTCCCGAGTTACAAGGAAGACTGCCAATCAGAGTTGAGCTAGAGGCTTTATCAAGTGAGGATTTCAAAAGAATTCTTAAAGAACCTGATTTTAGTTTAATTAAACAGTACGTGGCTTTGTTAAAGACTGAGAATGTTGAGCTTGAGTTTACCGAAGATGGAATTGATGCAATCGCAAATATTGCATCAGAAGTAAATGCAACTGTTGAAAATATAGGTGCTAGAAGATTACACACAATAATTGAGAAAATCCTTGATGAAATTAGTTTCACTGCAACTGACAGATCTGGTGAAAAAATCTCAATAAATAAAGAATATATAGATAAAAATCTTGATAATCTTGTCAAAGATACAGATCTATCAAAATTTATTTTATAATTTTTTTTTTAAAAAAATATAAAAAGCCCCACTGCCACCATCTTCAATTTCGGCATCAGTTATAGTTTTTATTTTTTTCATTAAGCTAGAATTATTTTTAATAAAATCAGGAACAGAATTTTTTAAAATACCAAATTTCTTTGAAATATATGGGTCTTTGTCGTTTTGAGAATGCAGTCCTTTACCGGTAACTATGATAACTTTAGAGACTTTTTGATCAAAACACTCAGTTATAAAACTTTCAACCTTTTTGTTTGCTTCATCAAGTGTGTAACCATGAAGATCTAATGATTTAGTAATATGAAATTTATTCTCTTTTTTTTCTAAATCTTTATTAGGTAAATTTTCATTATTTTCTAAAAAGTCTTTCCAATCCTTTTTATCTTTATCTGAAATATTACTGTTCAATTAAGAAAGAGTATCAACTAACTGCCAATTTGGATTATTAGTACTTGTATCTCTTGAAAATACCCAGGTATCATAAATCTTCTTAATTTTTTCTGGGTCTCCAGAAACTATCTTTTTATCTTTATCCCTTATACAAGTTATTACCTCTCCTACGAATTCTACAGTTACTTGTAAAATTTTTCCTAAGAACTTATGTTCTTTTATATTCGCTGAATTTACCCCAATAAAAGTGATCTCAGCGAGATGACCTCTTTTTCCTCTCTCTTTTAGTGCAGCGTCAAACTGATCGTAAATTTTATTGCTTAATAAAGGCTTACTTGTTGTTAATTTATTATCACTATCACCGAAGTCTGTAATAATAGTTTCGTATGCTATTTTAGCACCTTTTAAAAAGTCTTTTTTTGCATCCTCGTCAAAATCAGTTTTTTTATTTACTTTTGTTTCAGGATTTATATTTTTTAAAATTTCCTCAAACTGAGGTGAGGCTTTTCCCTCAAAACCTGTTCTCTTTCCAAGGATGCCTCTAAGCCTTAAAAAGATAAAACCCGCAATCATTGCTAATAAAATAATATCGATATACTCAAAACTATAATTCATATCTCGAACTTAATTACTATGTTGATTAATTTCAACTAACAATTACATTAAAGACAAATGAACACAGTACTTTTAGCCGTTATTTTAATCCCAATTGTAGAGATTTACCTTTTTATAAAGATTGGATCTCAAATAGGTGCGTTTAGCACTATATTTTTAGTATTTTTTACTGCAATTGTTGGGGTGTATTATGCCAAGTACGAGGGTATTAACACTCTTAGATCAGGAATGATGCAAATAATTAAAAATCAAATTCCAGCCCACGAATTAATTTCTGGTGCTGCAATAGCCTTTGCAGCTGTTCTTTTGATAATACCTGGATTTGCAACAGACTTGATTGGTTTTCTCTTAATTATCCCAATAACACGAAAATTGATATTTGGGAAATTTAATAAAAAATTTGAAAATAAAAATATGAAAAAGAATGATTTTATTGAAGGAGAGTTTGAAGATATAGAGGACGATAATGACAGAAAAATTTAAAATTTTAGCTAAATACATTAAAGATATGTCTAGTGAAACACCTGATGTTGAAACTTATATTTCGGCAGGAAACAATATTGCTAAATATCAATTAGATATTGATATCAAATCAATAGCCCTAAAAAATAAAATGATTGAGGTGAATATAACTCTAAAATTTCAACACAAAGATACTCAACTCAAAAGATCTCATTTTGAAATTATTTATGCAGTTGCTGTAAAAATTGATGAGTCTATAGAAAAAAAGGATTTGGAAAAAATTGTACTATGTGATGTACCTAATTCAGTTGTTTCTGATATAGAAAAGTCATTTACAGATATGATGCACAATTCTGGATTTCCTAATATCAAATTAGAAAAAAAAATTGATTTCACAAAACTTTATTTAGAAAGATTAAATTAAAAATAGTTTTTTTTTAGAGAAGCCTTCAAATAATTTTGATGATTTTTAATCTCTTCTGGGGAAGGTTTGATAATTTTTTTAGAATAAATAACTTTTCCTGTTTTTAATTCTGACTCATCTTCTTCCATATTTCTAAAATCTAAAGTTGGTTCTTTTTGATCAGTTAAATTTATATAAACCTTAGCCAATAATTCACAATCAATAAGCGCAGTATGTTGAACCCTTTTGGAATTATCTATCCTATATCTTTTGCATAAAGCATCTAAACTAATTTGGGAACCTGGAAATTTATTTCTAGCCAGTGATACTGTGTCTACTACCTCATTATCAATTTTATTTTTTCCAATGATCTTAAGTTCGTTATTTAAATGAGATAAATCAAATTCTGCGTTATGAATTATTAATTTTTTATCTTTTATAAATTGAAGAAAATCATCAGCTATTTCTCTAAATTTCATTTTATCAGATAAAAAATTATCTGAATATCCATGTACTTCAAAAGCTTTTTCAGATACTTTTCTTTCAGGATTCAGATAACAATGAAATTTGTTCTTTGTTGGCACCAAGTTATCTAATTCAATACACCCAATCTCGACAATTCTGTGTCCCTCTTTAACTGAAATACCAGTTGTTTCTGTGTCTAAAACAATTTCTTTCATATTAAATTTTTAATAATTTCTTTTACTTTAATTTTAACAAAATTTTTCTTAAAATTGTTCTTAATTATAAATTGAGATTTCTTCCTTTTAAAATCAAGCGACAGTTGTATCTTTTTAAAATTATTTAGTATTTTCTTATTAAAATTTTTTCTTTTTTTTAGTCTTCTTAAGATTTCTGATTTCTTAGACTCAACAAAAATTAATATGTCCCTTTTATTGTTAATTTTGTTTTCCAGTAGAAGGGGAATATCTAAAACTACAATTTTCTTATGCTTGTTTTTTTTTAAAAAATCTTTCATTTTTTTTCTAACTTCATAATGAACAATTCTAATAATTTTTCTTAGATTTTTTTTATTAGATAAAATTGCATCAATTATTTCTTTTTTTTTTACGGGGAAAGAGTCAAAATAATTTGGAAGTTCTTTTTTTAATTTTTTAAAAACTTTTCTATTAGTTTTATAAATTTTTGCTACCTCTAAGTCAGCATTAAATACAGGAAAACCAAAACATTTAGCTACGTAAGTTTTACCAGACCCTATATCACCTAATATACCTATTCTAATCATACGTCTAAAAAACTTTTTAAGTCCTCATTAATTTCTGGTTGAACTTTGTGCCATAATTTAAATGCCTCTAAAGCTTGATAAATAAACATCATTTTGCCATTAAAAATCTGACAGCCTAAGTTTTTCCCAGTTCTTAAAAAGTTGGTTTCTTTTGGATTGTAGATAACATCGTAAAATAACTTTTCTTTATTTATATTGTTAAAGTTTAAATTAATATTATCTTCTTTGTTTAATCCCAGACTGGTGGCGTTAATAATCATATCAAATTCGGGTTGATCTCCCCAATCAGCTATACTGATGTTTGAAAAATATTTTTTTAATTTTTCAGTTTTTTGCTTAGTCCTATTACTTACTATAATTTTAGAGGCACCTAATTTTTCTAAAGCATAAATTATAGAAGGCACTACACCTCCAGCTCCTAAAATAAATATTGATTTATTATTTAAATCAAATTGAGTATCTTTTAGACTTAATTCAAAACCTTTAATATCAGTGTTGTGACCTACTAGTTTTTTATCATGCATATAAATGGTATTAACAGATTGAGTAATCTGAGCTTCTTCACTAAGCGTATCTAAAAAAGGAATGATATCGGTTTTAAAAGGGACAGTAACGTTTATTCCATCTAATTTATTATCCTTAATTTCATTAATGATCTCTTGAATTTCGCTCTTATCTATTTTTCTTCTATCATAATTTGCATTAATATTATTTTTTTCAAACCAATAGTTGTGTAATTTTGGTGAAAGTGAATGTTCGATAGGATTTCCAATTACAAGATATTTTTTCATTTATAATTATCTAAATATCTTTTAATTTTTTCAATCGGGAGTCCCATTATTGTATTTTCGTTTCCATCAATACTTGAGAATAAATCTCTTCCCTCGCCTTCTATTTGATAAACATTATAAGCATATAAAGCCTCATCAGAAATTTTGGCTAAGTAATTTTTAAGCTCATCATCATTCATTTTTTTCATTGTCAAAATTGCCTTATCTGTATGATTCCATACCATAGATCCATTTTTAGAGATACATACTGAACTAATTAAATAATGTTTTTTGCCATTAAGTTTTCTTAAAATTTTTAAAGCTTCTTCTCTATTGTCAGGTTTTGATATTAGCTCTCCGTTTAAATCGATGACACTATCAGCGCCTAAAACTAAATTATTACTATATTTCGCGCTTATCTTGTTGGCTTTTAATTCAGCTAAATTTTTAGATATTATCTCTGGTGAAGCTTTTTCTTTTAATAAACTTGATTTAACAACATCTTCATCAACATTTGATGGCCTAACTTCATTCAAAATATTTTGTTCATCAAGAATTTTCTTTCTAACTTTGCTTTGAGAAGCAAGAATAATTTTAAGCATTTCCTTTATATATTTCGTAAATTTTAATTATTGAAGCTGCGGTTTCTTCTACAGATTTTCGTGTCACATCTATGAATGGCCATTTATATTTTTTGAAAGTATTTTTTGCCATATCTACTTCTTTTTTAATTTCATTCAAATCTGTATATAATTTATTTTTATTTTCCTTAAGAGAGTTCATCCTATTTTTTCTAATCTCTACAAGCCTTTCTGGCTCAGTATTTAATCCGATAATGCATGAGATTTTGGGGTTTTCTTTTAAAGCTTCTGGTAATGAATTTTCATTTATTAGAGGTATATTGGATGTTTTAAAGCCTTTGTTAGCTAAAAAAATTGCTGTTGGGGTCTTACTTGTTCTACTTACGCCCAACAAAATTATATCAGATTCTTTTATTTCTTTTACAAGATTACCGTCATCATGATTCATTGTAAATTGAATTGCTTCAATTCTTTTATAATATTCCTCATCAAGAGCGTATTGTCCACTTGGTTGATGTGAGGCTTTTTGGTTTAAAAGTTTTGAAAAACTTAATATTAGATCACCCAATACTCCAAAGCATGGAATTTTTTTCATATCACTATTTCTAGCAAGATATTTTGCTAAGTTACTGTCGACGATAGAATATAAAATTATTGAGTTTTTTTCTTTCTCTGCATTTTCTAAAATTTTTAAAATTTGATTTTCTGTTCTAGTAAAAGAACAAGTGTGTATTTTATAATTTATATTTTTAAATTGAGCTTTGATAGCTATAAAAATACGATCAAGAGTTTCACCAGTTGCATCTGATATAAGATAAATTTGATATAAATTATTCATGTATAAAATGTGTATAAATTTGTATTATATTTATCATATTGGACATTTTTCATAATTTTAAATTTACGTTGTAAAACAACACTTTTATTAACAATATCAAACATGTTAAAATCTTTAATAGCTATTTAATGTATTTAGTTAATAAGCTTCAATTTTACATATATATTAAATAAAATTTAAGTCTTAAATGTTAATAAACTGTTTATAAAATGTTCACTAAATTTAATCACCAATATTCACAGATCATACTAACATTACTACTAATTATAATTAATTATTAATATGTCACCAATCGAGGAAGTAATAATAAATAAAAAAAGTGATATTAATCCAATTTGGATTATGAGACAAGCAGGACGGTATTTACCTGAATTTAGAGAAATAAGAAAACAAAATCCTGATTTTATCAAACTTTGTCTTAATGAAAAATTATCTAGTGAAATTACTTTGCAACCTCTAAAAAGATTCAATTTAGATGCAGCAATAATTTTTTCTGATATTTTAATGTTACCATACGGTTTAAATCAAAATGTTGAATTTAAAAAAAATGTAGGTCCATTACTTGGCAATCTTGACTTAGAAAAAATCTCTAGTGTTAAAGAAGTTGACTTTGTTGAAAAACTTTCACCTGTTTATAAATTAATTGAATTAGTTAGTAGTTCTCAACACATTAAAAACAAAACTACCATAGGCTTTATAGGGGCACCATGGACTTTATTAGTTTACATGTTGAATAAAAAATCACCAAAATTAAACCTAAATGATAATTTTTTCGAAGATAAATATTTAATTGATAAAGTTCTTAAAATCTTAGATAAATTTCTAAAAATACATATTAAAAATCAAATTGATAATGGAGCTCAAATAATTCAAATTTTTGATAGTTGGGCGGGACTTTTAAAAGAGAAAGATTTATCTTATTATATATATAACCCCACATTAAGCTTGGTTAATTATGTTAAATCATTAAATGTGCCTGTTATTTGTTTCCCACGAGGAATAAAAAATTATAAAGATTATTGTGAAATTGTTAAACCAGATACAATTTGTATTGACTATGAGGTCGATCCAATAAAAATTAATAAGGAAATCAAAATTCCCGTGCAAGGCGGGATGGATCCAAAGGTTTTACTTTCTGATAAAGAAAATTTAAAAAAAGAGGCAACAAAATATCTAGATATATTTAAAGATCATCCATATATATTTAATCTAGGACATGGTGTTCTACCAGAAACAGACCCGAATATGATGGATTATTTAGTGAAAACCGTGAAAGATTATTAATGGAAAACAAAAACGAACATCCACCAGTAAATTTTGGCAAAACTGGAGTTTTAATAATAAATTTGGGAACACCGGACTCAACAAGTTGGCTAGATATAAGAAAATATCTTAAAGAATTTTTATCGGACAGAAGAGTAATTGAAGTTAACCCGATAATTTGGCAGTTTATCTTAAATGTTTTTATTTTAACTTTTCGACCTTCTAAAACAGCAAAAGCTTACAAAGAAATTTGGATGAAAGATAAAAACATTTCACCACTTCTGTATTATACCCAAAAACAAGCGGAGAAACTCTCAAGCACAATATCAGAAAAAAACCTGATAATAGATTACGCAATGAGATATGGTAATCCAAGCATAAGAAGTAAAATTGCAACTCTTCATGAAATGGGTTGTGAAAATTTAATAATTCTTCCGCTTTATCCTCAATACGCTGCGGCAACCACCGCAACCGTCTGTGACGAAGTATATAGAACTCTTATGAAAATGAGATGGCAACCATCACTAAAAATAGTGCCACATTATGAGTCGGATCCTTTATATATAGAAGCGCTTGTTAATTCTTTGAATAAGAAAATTAAAGAAATAAATTGGAAGCCGGATTTGATATTGGCTTCTTATCATGGAATACCACAAAAATATTTTGATAAAGGTGATCCCTATCATTGTTATTGTCACAAAACAACGAGACTGATATCAGAAAAATTTACATCAGTTGAAATTAAGACAACATTCCAATCTAGATTTGGCCCTGAGAAGTGGCTTCAACCTTACACAGATAAAACTTTAGAGGGTTTACCTAAAGAGGGTAAAAAAAATATTTTAGCAATATGCCCAGGATTTTCCTCAGATTGTGTAGAAACTTTAGAGGAAATACAAATTCAAGGAAAAGAGAGTTTTTTAGAATCTGGTGGAGAAAATTTTGATATGGTGCCGTGTTTGAATGATAATGATGATCATATAGTTTTATTAAAATCTTTAATTCAAAAAAACACTTAACTAATGAATACTTATTTACTGTTTAAATCATTACACTTAATAGCAGTAATTTCTTGGATGGCTGGATTACTATATCTTCCAAGAATTTTTGTTTACCATTCTCAAAATAGCAATCAGCCAATTATATCAGATGTATTTAAGGTTATGGAAAGAAAACTATTTTTTTATATCATGACACCAGCAATGATATTGTCCTGGCTATTTGGCTTGCTACTTATCCATGAAGTAGGATTTGAAAAACTTGGACAGACTTGGATGATTTTAAAGTTATTGTTTGTAATTATATTGACTGTTTATCACTTTTATCTTGGTCGAATTTTAGGACAATTTAAATTAGATCTTAATACTCATTCACATAAATTTTATCGATTTATTAATGAAATTCCCACATTATTGCTTATTTTAATCATATTTGTTGTTGTTTTTAAGCCTATCTAGGGTTGAATTTTTATAAATAGCATATATATTCAAATCATTATTAAGTCCTTAATAATTTTAAATCATGAACATTCAAGAATTAAAACTCAAATCATCTGAACAATTAATTACTCAAGCAGAGGAGCTTGGTATTGAGAATGCAAGCACACTAAGAAAACAAGAAATTCTCTTTGCAATTCTTAAAAAGGTTGCTGAAAAAGAAGAAATTACAGGAGCTGGCGTTTTACAATTACTCCAAGACGGTTTCGGTTTTTTGAGGGCAATGGAGTCAAATTACCTTCCTGGACCTGATGATATTTATGTCAGTCCAAGCCAAATAAGAAAATTTGGTTTAAGAACTGGGGATACAGTTGAAGGTCCCGTAAGAGCACCGAAAGAAGGTGAAAGATATTTTGCTCTTTTACAAGTAAGTAAGATTAATTTTGAGGAGCCAGATAAGTCTAGGCACAAAATAGCATTTGATAACCTTACTCCTTTATATCCAGATAAACAATTGGTTATGGAAGTGGAGATGACTAAACCTGATAAAAAGCAGGATTTAACACCAAGATTAATAGATTTAGTAAGTCCGATAGGAAAAGGACAAAGATCAATAATTATTTCACCCCCTAAGGCTGGAAAAACTATGATTTTACAAAGTATAGCTAACTCAATCGCTAAAAATTATCCAGAATGTTACCTAATCGTTTTACTTATCGACGAACGGCCAGAGGAAGTTACAGACATGCAGAGAACTGTAAAAGGTGAAGTAATAAGTTCTACGTTTGATGAACCAGCACAAAGACACGTAGCCGTGGCAGAGATGGTTATTGAAAAAGCAAAAAGATTAACAGAGCATAAAAAAGATGTGGTGATTCTTTTAGACTCAATCACGAGATTAGGAAGAGCTTACAATGCAGTAATTCCAAGTTCTGGAAAAGTTTTAACAGGTGGTGTTGATGCTAATGCATTGCAAAGACCAAAAAGATTTTTTGGTGCAGCAAGAAATATAGAAGAAGGTGGATCATTAACAATTATATCAACGGCATTGATAGATACTGGCAGCCGAATGGATGAAGTAATTTTTGAAGAATTTAAAGGAACTGGTAATAGCGAAACAGTTCTTGATAGGAAAATTGCAGATAAAAGAATTTATCCTGCTATAGATATAACCAAATCTGGAACGAGAAGAGAGGAATTACTTTTTGATAAGAACGATTTACAAAAAATGAATGTTCTAAGACGTATTATCGCTCCTATGGGCACTATGGATGCTATCGAATTTATTAGTTCAAAACTAAAAGATACTAAAAATAATGCAGAGTTTTTTAACTCTATGAATAGACCATCATAATTTCGTTTTTCTTTCTAAGTAAATTAAAGTTATAATAAATTTATGACTATTTACGCTTTATCGTCTGGCCCTGGTGTTTCTGGGGTTGCAGTAATCAGAATTTCAGGCTCAGAGACCTCCAAGGTGCTTAAAAAACTTACCAATAAAGAGATTCCTCAGCCAAGAATGGCAACTCTTCGAAAAATAAACAATATCAACACTTCTGAACTGATTGACGAAGGCATTATTATATGGTTTCCAGCTCCTGAGAGCTACACAGGTGAAGATATGGCTGAGATTCATGTACATGGGAGCAAGGCTGTTGTATTGGCTCTTCAAAATGAAATTTCAAAATTTGAAAATTGTAGATTAGCAGAGGCAGGTGAATTTACGAAGCTGGCTTTTCAAAATGGTAAAATAAATTTATTAAAAGCAGAGAGTATAGCTGATTTGATCTCGGCAGAAACTGAAATTCAGAGACTGCAAGCTGTAAAGATCATGAAAGGAAAATCATCAAAAAAATTTAATGAGTTAAGAGAAAAATTATTGAAAATTTTGTCATTTTTTGAGGCAAAAATAGATTTTCCTGAGGAGGATTTGCCAGAAGAAAATTTAAAAAAGATAAAAGAGGACTCATCAAATGTTTTAAATGAGATTAAGAAAATTTTAAATGATCAAAAAGTTGGTGAGATAATTCGTGAAGGTTTTAAAATTGCAATTGTAGGTCCAACCAATGCCGGTAAGTCTAGTCTATTAAATAATTTATCAAACAGGGAAGTTACTATAGTATCCGAAATCGCTGGCACTACACGAGATGTTGTAGAGACACACTTAAATATAGATGGATACCCAGTTATCATTTCAGATACGGCAGGCATAAGAGACTCAAAAGATGAAATAGAAAAAAAAGGCATAAGGTTATCTCTTAAAAAAGCAGAAAATGCTGATTTGAAGTTAGTAGTTGTTGATGCCAAAAATATTGATTTAAGCGGTTTTTTGAATGATTTATTAAAAAAAGACGCGATTCTAGTTATTAACAAATCCGATTTGTTGAAAGACAAATTAGATTCTGAAATTTCTAAATTTAACCATGTTTTAATTTCACTCAAAGACAATCTAAATATAGATAAATTAATTTTAAAAATAAAAAATAATTTAGAAAATAAATTTATATCTGAAGAAGACATCTTAATTACAAGAGAAAGACACAGACAACATTTGCAACAGTGCGTTGATCACTTAAATAATTTTTCAGATAAAAATGATAAAAAAGATTTTGATAAAGCTGCTGAGGATCTTAGGTTAGCTGCAAGACAATTAGGTATGATTGTCGGAAAAGTCGATGTAGAGGAGATATTAGGCAGTATTTTCAACGATTTTTGTATCGGAAAGTAATAGCTGTTTTATTGGGTTTTTTTGAAGCTTTTTATTGATTTTCGTTGCTAAACAACGCTTTTTAAGAAAAAAAACAGAAATCTTGTAAATATTCTAATCGAATATAAATTCAGACCATGAAAAAAGATTTTCAGTTTGATGTAGTTGTTATCGGCGGCGGTCATGCTGGTTGTGAAGCTGCAGCGGCCTCAGCAAGGCTTGGTGCAAATACCGCTTTGTTTACACATAACAAGAATACAATCGGAGAGATGTCATGCAATCCAGCTATAGGTGGCTTAGGTAAAGGTCACCTAGTTAGAGAAATCGATGCTTTAGATGGTGTTATGGGAGAGGTAGCAGACAAGTCTGGAATACAATTTAGACTATTAAATAGAAGTAGAGGACCTGCAGTTAGAGGACCTCGAACCCAGTCTGACAGATCATTATATCGTAAATATATGCAAGAAAAACTCGTAAACTACTGTAATTTAAGCATTTTTTCGGATCCTGTAATAAAGTTTATTTTCGAAAATAACCAAATAAGTGGGTTTATAACACTTAAAGGTAACAAAGTGAGTTGTGACAAGTTAATCTTAACAACAGGCACTTTTTTGAATGGTTTGATACATATAGGTGATGAAAGAACTCCTGCTGGACGATTTAATGAAAAACCGAGTACAGGTTTAAGTGAACAATTAGAAAAATATAATTTCAAAATTGGAAGATTAAAAACAGGAACACCTCCTAGATTAGATTCTAGAACAATTAATTTTGAAAATTTGGAAAAACAGTTTGCCGATCAAGATCCATATTTTTTTTCTTTTCTGACTAAAAAAAATTTAAACAACCAGGTTTCTTGTTCGATGACTTATACAAACGAAAAGGTTCATAAAATAATAGAAAAGAATTTATCTAAAAGTGCTATGTATTCCGGAAACATACAAGGTGTTGGTCCTAGATATTGTCCGTCTATCGAGGACAAAATAGTAAAATTTGCTGATAAGACAAGACATCAAATATTTCTAGAGCCAGAGGGTCTTAATGATTATACTATTTACCCTAATGGCATATCTACATCTCTACCTGAGGTTGTGCAACATGAAATACTCAACAATATCAATGGTTTAGAGAATGTAAAAGTAATTAGACCAGGATATGCTATTGAATATGATTATATTGACCCGAGAGAGCTCTTTTTAACATTGGAGACAAAAAAAATCAAAAATCTTTATCTCGCCGGTCAAATAAATGGAACTACAGGTTATGAAGAAGCAGCTGCTCAAGGCCTTATAGCGGGAATTAATGCTGCTCTATCTTTAAAGAACATGGAACCTTTTATATTAGATAGATCAGACGCATACATTGGCGTTATGATAGATGACTTAGTCACTAAAGGTGTTGCTGAGCCTTATAGAATGTTCACATCTCGAGCAGAATATAGACTAAGTCTTAGGTCAGATAATGCAGACTTAAGGCTTACTCATAAAGGAACTAAAATTGGTCTAATAGCAGAAAATAGAAAACAATTATTTGAGGACAAATTTAATAAATTAAGCAAAATATCTCTTCAAATGTCCAATTTAAATATTTCACCCTCTAAAGCAGACAAATTTGGAATAAAAATAGCGAAAGACGGTGTTTTTAGATCAGCAGAGGAAATTCTTACCCAAAAAAGTGTTGATATGACAAAAATAAGGAATATTTGGCCTGAAATTTCTGATTATGGGAATGAAATTGATGAGCAGATTGAGATTAACTCTCATTACAGAGGATATTTGAAAAAGCAAAAGGCTGATATTTTAGCTTTTAAACGAGATGAGAATTTAACAATACCAGACAATATTGATTATGATCAATTTTCAGGCCTTTCTAATGAGGTAAAAGCTAAATTTAAAGAAATAAAGCCTAAAACCATGGGTCAGGCCTTAAGAATTGATGGAATCACTCCTGCAGCCGTATATATTTTGTTGTCACACGTCAAAAGAAAGTCTATTAAGCATATAGCTTAATGGATAACTTAATTTTAAATTCTTATTCCAAAATCTCTAATTTGAATGTTTCACGTGAAACTTGTAATGAGCTTGAGAGCTTAATTACGATGATACAGGAAAAAAATCAAAAAATTAACATTATAAGTAAAAAAATGTTTGAAAAAGAGACTATAAGAGAGCGTCATATTATTGATTCTGCGCAAATTATTGATTTTGTTGATTTAAATTGCAATACAACCTCAGATTTAGGTACAGGGGGTGGAATGCCTGGATTAATAGTGGCTATAGTGATGAAAAAAATTAAAAATAACATGAAAGTTAACCTTTATGAAAAAAGCTACCACAAATGTGTTTTCCTGAGAGAAGTTTCAAAAAAATTAAATTTAAATACAGAAATAATTCAGAAGGATATTTTTTCACTTAAAAATATTGAAACAGGAACAATTATGTCCAGGGCGTTTAAGCCAATGCCTGTCATTTTAAACTTGGTTAATGAAAATTTTATAAAATATAGAAATATTATTTTTTTTATGGGAAGTAGTGGAAGAAAAATTCTTAACGAAACACTTCAAGAATGGGATTTGGATTATGAGGAAAAAAAAAGTTTAACAAGTGACGACTCGTTTATATTAAATATCAAAAAAATTAAAAAAAAAATTTAATGAAAATTATTTCAATAATAAATCAAAAGGGTGGGGTTGGAAAAACAACAACAGTAATTAATTTAGCCTCGGCGTTATCTCAACTTGGAAAAAAAATTTTAGTAATTGATCTAGATCCTCAAGGGAATGCCACTACAGGACTGGGATTATCTAACACCTCTCAATCTGATCAGACAATTTATGCGATTCTTAATGGTACAATGTCAATTTCAAACGTAATTAAAAAAACAGACTTTCAAAATCTTGATTTAATATCATCCAATGTAGATTTATCCGGATTAGAGGTTGAGACGGCTGGTGACAGTGATAGAGCCTTTATCTTAAAGGCCAAATTAACCGCATATTTAAACGATTCTAGAGGATTATATGATTATATTCTTATAGACTGTCCTCCTTCTTTGAGTCTTTTAACAGTAATGGCTTTAGTAACATCTAATTCTTTGCTTGTGCCACTACAAACAGAATTTTTTGCTTTAGAGGGACTTACACAACTTATGAAGACTATTGAGAGAATAAAAACTAACTTAAATCCTGAATTAGAGATTCAAGGCATACTTTTAACTATGTATGACAGAAGAAACAAACTTTCATCGCAGGTTGAACAAGAAGCAAGAGATTATTTCAAAGACAAAGTTTATCAAACAGTAATACCTCGAAACGTAAGATTATCCGAAGCGCCATCGCACGGAATTCCAGTTTTGATTTATGACAAGAATTGTCCAGGTAGTAAATCATACTATAGTTTTACCGATGAATTTATTGCACAGGAAAATAAAATTGGGAGTGCAGCATAATGAATAAAATTAAAAAAGGCCTGGGTAGAGGACTATCTTCCCTGATTGGTGAAACTAAGGTTGAAAATAAAACAAATAATCTAAGTTTAGCCGAGATAGTTCCAAACAAATATCAACCAAGAAAAAATTTTGATGAAGAAAACTTAAATGATTTAGTTAATTCCATAAAAGAGCGGGGTGTTATTCAGCCAATTATAGTAAGAAGATCTAATATGGATAACTCTAAATATGAGATTATAGCTGGAGAAAGAAGATGGTTGGCGGCACAAAAGGCAGGACTTCATGAAATTCCTGTAGTTGTTACAGACGCTGATGATCTAAAATCTTTAGAATTTGCAATTGTTGAAAACGTTCAGAGACATGATCTAAATCCTTTAGAGGAGGCACAAGGCTATAAAAGATTGATAGATGAATTTGCATATGATCAAGATAAGGTATCAAAATTTATTGGCAAGAGCAGAAGCTATATTTCTAACTCATTAAGATTACTTAATTTACCTAAAGAAGTTCTTGATTTTGTTGAACAAAAAAAAATTACGGCTGGACATGCAAAGATATTAGTAGGACTGGATAATGCTGTTTTTTTGGCAAATAAATTTATTGAAAAAAAATTATCTGTAAGACAAGCAGAAAATTTAGTTAAAATATTTAGAAAAACTAAAAGAAATACATCTAGTAAAGTTGATTCAAATATTCGTGAATTAGAAAACTCTATATCTGAAAAAATTGGACTTAGTGTTTCTATTAAGAATAATAAAAACAATAAAGGCACTATATCATTCTATTACAAAGAGCTTGATCAATTAAATAAGATAATCGATATAATTAAGTCTGGATACTAGTATCTTTAAACTTATCTAAAATCATATTGTTTATAATTTGATTAGAGACCTGAGGATTTTTTTTTATCAAACTTTCAGTGTTGTTCAAATCTACAATGAACGTTTCTATATCATCTAATTCCCATATTTTGATTTGTTGTTTAATTATATCTTTATCTTTCCAAAATATTGGAGGTTTGAAGGCATTAATTGTTTGATCTACATTATTGGATTCTTTTAAACTCAATCTTAATTTTCTTAGTCTTTTTAATTTATTAAGAAAAGTTCTCAAAATTAAAATATTATCTTCACTGGAAGGGATATTCTCGTTTAGAATATTTAAAGTCTTTTTTTTATTTTTACACAAGCAGTTATCAACTAATTCATTGGCACTATAATTCTCACTCAAATTAGTTAATTTTGTTATCTCAGTTAAATTAACTTTTTTCTTGTTTTGAGATAGTAATATTATTTTTTGTAATTCATTTTTAAGATTAATCCTATCACCTTGAGCTCTTTCAATTATCAAATTTAAATTTTCCTGTGATAAATTAATTTTATTTTCGGTTAAAATCTTTCTAGCAATTGTTATTAAAGTTTGTGGATTATCTTCGTAAAAAGGAACAATTAGTGCAATCTTTTCTTTTTCAAAAAGATTTCTAATTTTAGATTTTTTATCTAATCGTTTTGCTATCAAAATAATTATAACATCACTAATATTATCAGCGATTATTTGCTTGATAAGGTCAATACTTTTATCAGTAACTTCTGAAACTAAAATTAACTTTTCGTTTTCAAAAAATGATTTTGAATATAAATTTTCAAATAAAAGTTGTTTATTTTCGACTATTTCTTTTTCGTTATATTTAAAAGTATTTTCTTTAGTAAATTCATTAAAATTAGATTGAATAATATCAATCTTTTGACCTTCATTTTCGCCATAAAATAGATAAAAATTTACTTTTCCTTTATATTTACCTATCTCATAAAACTTACATATCATTTTGAATTACACTAAAAAAAACGTCTATATCTTTTATGATTTTAAATACTATATTTTTTTCAAGCTTGTTTTTGTACTGATTTAATTCAAATTTGTTTTCCATTGAATCATAAGTTATTTCCTCAATAAATCTTTTTTTAATTACTCTAGCATTTGTTTGATTAATCAAATCTAAATTCACTTCAATAGTAGTTTTGAAACTTGAAGGATCTCCTTTCTTATCTTTGGTTACAATTATTTCTCTTTTATTAATATTTAAATTTACATTAAAAATATTTAAATTTTCTTCTTCCTTGAATTTTTCTAAACTTTTTACAATATCTCTACCAATTTCATTATCACCCGAGAAATTAATAACGTCTAATTTAAAATTAATTTTTTGGTTAGTTTGATAAATCGGTGAATACCCACAGGACAATAAAAATAAAAAAATAAGAGTGTATTTTATGTTTTTGATCATTATCTTATAATAAAGTTTATTAGTTTATTTTCTATATATATTGTCTTTATTATTTTTTTATTATTAATATATTTCTTTATTTGATCATCATTTTTAATCTTTTCAATTAAAGATTCTTTATCTATTGATTTATCAATTTGAAAAACCTTCCTTTTTTTACCATTTATTTGGGTTACAATATTTACTATTTCTTCATCTAAATATTTTTCATTTGCAGAGGGCCATTGAAGATTTTTAACTGGTTGATTTAATCTCTCAAGACACTCATTAGAAAAATGAGGGATTATAGGATTAATAATCTTTAGAATTTTTACGTAATTTTCAAAAAAATTACTGCCCCAATCTGACTTGTTTGTTTGCTTATTATAAAAAGTGTAAATTTTGTAAATAGAAGCTATTACTACATTAAAACCAAATCTGTCCAAATCATCAGTAACTTTTTTTATAATTTGATTTGTAAATTTTTCTAAATCTTTATCAAATTCTGAAAATTCTTTTTTATTAGAAACTATTTTCTCATTAAGAGCCCATAATTTTTGTAAAAATTTGAACGACGCCGAGATTCCACTGTCTGACCATTGAATATCTTTTTCTGGAGGACTGTCGGACAATATAAATAACCTGACCGAGTCTGCTCCATAAAGTTTTATTATTTTTTCTGGATCAACAGTATTTTTTTTAGATTTTGACATGGATTCAGATGGACCAACTATAACTTTTTTTGATGGATCTTTATTTTGATAATAATTTCTTCCATCTTCGCTAAAAACATCTTCAGGATAAACCCAATTATTGTTATTGTCTTTAAATGTTTGATGACAAACCATACCTTGGGTAAATAATCCTTCAAACGGTTCTTTAAAACTCGTTTCTTTATTATTAAGACTTATTGCTCTCATGAAAAAACGCGAATAAAGCAAATGTAAAATTGCATGCTCTACACCACCAATGTATTGATCCACTGGCATCCAATAATCTATATCTTCAATATCAAAAGCTTTATTTGTATTTTTTGCTGAACAGAATCTTAAATAATACCAAGATGAGTCTACAAAAGTATCTAAAGTATCTGTTTCTCTTTTACATTTTTTTCCATCAATCACAACTTCCTTCCATTCTGTTTGGGAGTCTAATGGATTACCATTAGTATTAAGTTCAATAGACTCTGGAAGTGTAACAGGTAAATTTTTTTCTGGTATTTTGATAACATTATTATTTGCATCATAAGCTATTGGAATTGGACAACCCCAATATCTTTGTCTTGATATACCCCAGTCCTTTAATCTATAATTAGTTTTTTTCTTTCCTAATTTTCTCTCCTCTAAAATTTTAATTGTTTCATCAATTGAATTTTGTGGTGCTGATAGACCATTTAAAAATTTAGAATTAATTATAACTCCTGCTCCTGAAAATGCTTCCTTCTGAACTTGATAATCATCAGACTCATTATCAGGTTTTACTACCGTTTTTATTTGAAGATTATATTTTTTTGCAAAGTCAAAATCTCTTTGATCATGTGCAGGACAACCAAAGACAGCCCCAAATCCATAATCCATCAGTACAAAATTAGCAAAGTAGACAGGGACTTTTGACTCGTTATCCAAGGGATTGATAGCCTCTAGTTCAGTTTTAAAACCTATTTTCGTAGCTTGAGCGATTGATTCTTCAGTAGTTCCTGTTTTTGAACATTCTTTTTTAAATTTAATAAAATCATTATTTTTTTCATAATATTTTGAGCAAGGATGGTCTACCGATAATGCTAAAAAGGAAAATCCAAACAATGTATCTGGCCTTGTAGTGTAACATTTGATGGATTTTATATCTTTTGAACCCTCTATTTTAAAGTCTATCTCGCACCCAAAAGATTTCCCTATCCAATTTTTTTGCATTGTTTTTACTTTATCTGGCCATTCATTTAGCTTGTTAAGATCATTCAAAAGATCTTCAGAAAAATAAGAAATTTTGAAAAACCATTGATTTAATTTTTTTCTTTCAACAGCTGCTCCTGATCTCCAGCCTTTACCATCGATGACTTGTTCATTTGCAAGAACCGTTTTATCTACTGGATCCCAATTAACGTAACTTTCTTTTCTATAGACAAGACCTTTATCATAAAGATCTAAAAAAATTTTTTGCTGATGTTTATAGTATTCAGGGGAGCACGTAGAAATTTCTCTATCCCAATCTATTGATAGACCAAGCATTTTTAGTTGAGATTTCATTACATCAATATTTTTTTCAGTCCAATCCTTTGGATTTAAATTGTTTTGTTTAGCTGCGTTTTCGGCTGGCATACCAAAGGAGTCCCACCCCATTGGGTGTAGTACGTTAAATCCTTTTAGAGTTTTAAATCGTGAAAGAACATCACCGATTGTATAATTTCTAACATGACCCATGTGAATTTTGCCAGATGGATAAGGAAACATTTCCAAACAATAGAATTTATCTTTATCTTTATTAATTACTGATTTAAAAGTTTTATCTTTTTCCCAGAAATTTTGCCATTTTTTTTCAGCTAGCTTAAAATTATATCTTTCCACAATTTCTGGATTATTTTCGGTTTATTTTTTTTTTTTTGATCTGTTATTTCTAAAACTAGTATCACCCATCTCGTATGGGTTTTCTTTTTTATATTTCTCAATTCTTTCCTTTTGATATTTTGTTGCTCTTTTAAGAATATTTAAATTCAGGTCGGCAACTAGGTCTGTATTATTTTTACTAACTGAACAGTTGGTTAAGTTTTCAGAGCACTTTTTTAAAAACACATTTATGTCTAATGCATCAGATCTAATTTCGTTAGTTAGAAATCTAACTGAAATCTTAACAGATTCATTTGGTGTATTACTTTCGCTATACCAATCAGTAACGACTATACCTCCACTGTAGTTTGCAGATACTAAAGGCATAAAATCCAAGGTGTCTAATGTAGCTCTCCAAAGTGGATTGGAGCTAGCAAAATCGTAGGTGTTACCTTTTTCAAGTTTATTCATGAGTCTAAACCCTTTTCCTTCTTCAATATTTTTTGCTACTCTATCTCTAACATTAATAGGAACATCCTTTTCTGCATTTACTTTTTTAAATTTTAATGGCCCACAAGCACTTTGAGGCAAGAGGACTAGAACTGATAGAAGGGTAATTATTAGGCGTTTTGAAAACATGATATCTACAAAAATATAAGCTTTTAGCACAATTTATTATGTTTCAAATTAGAATATCCTTGTATTTAAATTATACATGAAATACGAGAAAAAAGTGATGTAAAAATGCAACACTATTATAAATTATTTCTAAATTTTTTAGAATTTACTAAGAAACTGCTCAATTTTTGTTAGAAATTCTCTGTTTATAATTAATTATAAAAAAAGGAGTAAATTTATGAACAAACTAAAAAAAGTAGGTTTAACTGCTTTAGCTACTTCACTAGTTGCAACAGCATCTTATGCTGGTGAGCTAAGTGTTTCAGGTAGCGCGGCGTTAACTTATACAGGTCTAGACAGTGCAACGGATACAAATCCGTGGGCAATGGGTGACAGTATTAAGTTTAACGGAGGTGGTGACCTAGATAATGGTATGAGTGTATCTGTCTATTACGAAATAGATGGTGCTAGTTCTGGTCACAAAGTTTATGATGACTACAATTTAAAACTTGGTATGGGTGATATGGGTAAACTATCATTCTCAGGTGCTTCATCAAGTTCAAGCGGTGTAGACTCAGCAAAAGATATCATTCCTAATGCATATACGCCAGTATACGAACTTGCTAACGAAGTTTCAGGCGCTTCTGACAATGGTTTACTTGATTCTTCAAGTAACACACAAACTGGTCAGTGGGGATACGATGTATCAGCTTCAGGTTTTGATATATCTGTATCTTACAACCCGAAACCAGGCGTTGCAGCTGAAGCTGAAACAGGATATTCAGTTAAGTACGACGGTTTAATGGATGGTTTAATGTTAATGTATGGTGCGTTTGATGATGGTGATATAGCTGAAAATACTACTTTTGGTGCTAAATACACTATGGGTAATGTGACTGCTGCTATTCAGTCAACTGACGTTGACTTTGAAGCAACTACTTCAACAGACCAAGATGCTACTCACATGGGTGTATCTATTGCGATCAACGATGATCTAACTGTATCTGCAGGTAGACAAGAAATTGAGTTCGATGGTGCTGGAGATGATGAAGTTAACACTGGTATACAAGCATCGTATACTATGGGTTCAATCTCATTTTCTGGTGGTTTCAACAAAGTTGAAAGCGCTGGTGGATCAGCAGATGTAGACGCTGAAGCATCTATGTTCGTAGCTTCATTTGCATTCTAATCATAATATTTGATTTTAAAAGAGGCCCCTTTTTAGGGGCCTTTTTTTTATTTGAAGTAAGAAATCCCTGCAAAACCAAATGGTTTAATTAATTTAAATTTTTTTAAATTCTTATTATTAATCCCACCTAATGCTATATCTTTCATAGGTGATAACTTTCTTAGACTTAAATATCTAAATATTCCTAATTGAGTATTTCTTTTTTTCTTAAAGATAGGAGATAGAAAAATTTTGCCAACACCTTGTCGTTCTTTAATTTTGATTTCTTTTAAATTATGTGCAGACCCTATAATTTCAAAGTTCTTTTTATTTGGAAATGAATTGATAATTAATTCTTTATTTTTAGAAGAAATATATAAACCATCAGCGTTAATTTTGTGTGCTAATTTAATGTCGTTCCTCACATAAAGTTTTTTTTGATATTTTTTGCAGAAATTACGTAATTTTTTTAAGTCTTTTAGTTGAGTTTCTTTATTTTTATTTCTCCAAATTAAAGATATATTTTTATTTAAATTAATTAGATGAGAATAATCAAACTCTTCTATAAAGTAATATTGTTTTAGATTTTTAAGATGCATCATACCCAGAGTAATTTAATTGAAATAAACGAAAAAATTAAGGATAAAATAAAAAATCTCTCTTTATCTGAATATGATCCTAAAGTTATTGCGGTATCAAAAACTTTTTCAGAAGAAGATATAATGCCATTAATCAAATATGGTCACTGTGATTTTGGAGAAAATAAAGTTCAGGAAGCACAAAAAAAATGGCCAAAACTTAAGGAATTAAATAAAAATTTAAAGCTACATATGCTTGGTGAGAGAGGAAGATACAATAGAGATAAGAGATAAATCTAAACAACTTGCTATAATTGATATTGCTTTAGCCAGTAAAGAAAGAGAAGCTCCAGAATATATTCAACTAGATCAAAAAAATAAAAAATTCAAATTTGTAAGAATACCAAAATTTGAAGAAGTTCCTTATCCAATAGTTATGGAGCCAAATCTAGTAATTGAATATTACTCTAGATAAAAAATTGATTAAAAGAACATCAAAAGATTATATACAAAGTATTTTATCAAAAGAACCTGATTGGAAGATTTTAGATATTGGTTGTGGCTATGGTGCAAATAAATTCGCCAACACAATCTGTGATGTTCAAGATTTATCAAAGTTTTATAAAGATAGAAATTTTATAAAATTAGAAAATAAACAGTTACCTTTTAAAGATAATGAATTTGACTTTGTAATTGCTAGCCATGTATTGGAGCATGTAGAAGATTTTAAATTTTTTATTAATGAATTAGAAAGAGTTTCAAAAAAAGGCTATATAGAATTACCTACTAAACTTGAAGATAATCTGGTATTTGAAAATAAAAAAGATCATTTGTGGCATATGGATTTTGATGATGTGAACTCAAAATTGTTAATCTCAAATAAACTTCAGTATATAGAACCTATTTTAACTGTATCAATGATACAGAACCTACGTGAAAATTTTAAAGGAAGTTTGGTTTTAGAATTATATTGGGAGGATAAAATTGATTACGATTTTGTTCAAAACAATCAGAATATTAAGAAACACAATTTATTAAATTTATTTAGAAAATTTATTTCAAAAAAATTAAGATCTATTTACAATTAATTTTTTTTATAGGTTATACCTTTGTCATCTAAAACTTTTTTTAATTCGCCATTCTCATACATTTCTTTAATAATATCGCATCCTCCAACAAATTCCTTTTTAATATAAAGTTGAGGAATAGTAGGCCAATCGCTAAAAACTTTAATACCCTCTCTAATTGATTGATCTTCAAGAACATTTACGCTTTTGAAATTTACCTCAAGTATTTTAAGCATGTTTGAAACGGCCATTGAGAAACCACATTGGGGAGCATCTGGTGTTCCTTTCATAAATAAACATACATCGTTATTATTAATATGGTTTTGAATTAAACTTTTTATTTTTTCATCCATTATTGTTCCTTTGTTTTAATTGCTAATGCGTGTAATTCATTCCCCATTCTACCTTTTAATGAATTATAAACCATTTTATGTTGATCAATTTTACTTTTACCTGCAAAATGTCTTGATGTTACTGTCGCTGAATAATGATTTCCATCGCCAGCTAAATCTTGTATCTCAACAGAGGCATCAGGCATAGCCTCTTTGATAAATTTTTCAATTTCTTTTAAATCCATTGCCATAATATTAAGCCATATACCTTTTTAACCAACTTGTATTATAAGATCTTAATTCGTCAATTGTTACTTTTGTCTTTTGATTTATTTCAATATCATTATCAATTATAGTGCCTATTTCATCGTAGTGAACTGAATTTTTATTTAGAATATTTATAACTTCTTTTAAATCTTTAGGATTTACCTCAATTAAGTATCTACCCTGATCCTCTCCAAAAAAATATTCTATTTCACTTATTAAATATTTTGGTTTTTTCAACTTAATTCCTTTGTTTCCTTTGATACACATCTTACTTATAGCAGTCAAAATTCCTCCTAATGAAATATCATGTGCACTTCTAATGTAATTTTTATCTATTAAGTTAAGTAATGTTTCACCATTATTTTTTTCATTAAACAAGTTTACCTCTGGAGGAGGGCCCTTTTTTTCATCTAATATAACTCTTGCAAACAAACTTTGATCAATATGACCTTCTGTTTTTCCAATTAATAAAACTTGATTACCTATATCTTTAAAACTCATTGTAATCATGTTTTTATAATTTCTTAGTAAGCCAACGCCACCTATTGTTGGAGTTGGTTTAATACCTACATCTTTAGTTTGATTATAAAAAGACACATTTCCTGAAACAACAGGGTAATCTAGGTATTTACAAGCTTCACTTATTCCTTGGACACACTCAACAAACTCACCCATATTTTCCTCATTCTCAGGACTTCCAAAATTTAAACAATTTGTTATTGCGATTGGTCTTGCTCCAACTGAAATTAAGTTTCTCCATGTTTCACAAACAATTTGCTTACCACCTGTTATTGGATGGGCCCAACAATATACTGCCGACGAATCTACAGTAGCTGCAACTGCTTTTTCACTGCCATGGACACGAACTACACCCGAATCTCCACCTGGTTTTTGGATTGTATCTCCCATTACTGTGTGATCATATTGTTCCCAAATCCAATCTTTACTGCAGATATTTGGGTTTGATAATATTTTTTTTAAAACATCTTTAATCTTAAAATTATTGAATTCAGTTTTATTAATTTTATTTTTTTTTGGCAATTTCGATTTTTTCCATCTCCGATCGTACATAGGTGAATTTTCAACAAGTATATTTACAGGTATTTTAGCTACAGATTCTTTATCAAAAAATAATTCAATATTTTTAGTATTTGTTGTTTTTCCAATTACAGCAAAATCTAAGCCCCATTTATCAAATATTTTTTTTGCTTGATCTTCTTTTCCATTTTCTAGAACAATCAACATTCTTTCTTGACTTTCTGAAAGCATTATTTCATAAGGGGTCATTTTTGTTTCTCTACATGGGACTTTATTTAAATTAATTTCAATTCCTAAATTTCCTTTAGAAGCCATCTCTATACTTGAAGATGTAAGACCAGCTGCCCCCATATCCTGAATAGCAATAATCGAATCTCCAGCCATCAATTCTAAGCATGCTTCTAATAAAAGTTTTTCGGTAAAAGGATCTCCAACTTGAACTGTGGGTTTTTTTTCCTCAATTTTATCATCAAAACTTGCTGAGGCCATACTAGCACCATGAATTCCATCTCTTCCAGTTTTTGAACCAACGTATATTACTGGTTTATTTAATCCTGCTGCTTTTGAATAAAATATTTTGTTTTTTTTAACTAATCCTAAGGTCATTGCGTTAACTAGGATATTACCGTTGTAAGAGCTATCAAATGATGTTTGTCCAGCAATAGTTGGAACACCCATACAATTACCATAACCTCCAATACCATGTACAACTCCTCTTAATAGATTTTTTGTTTTTTTATTTTGAGAAGAACCAAAATGGATAGAATTTAAATTAGCTATAGGTCTTGCTCCCATAGTAAAAACATCTCTCATAATTCCTCCAACACCTGTTGCAGCTCCTTGATACGGTTCAATAAATGATGGATGATTATGACTTTCTATTTTAAAAACTATTGCATCTCCATCTTCAATATCAATAACACCAGCATTTTCCCCTGGTCCTTGAATTACTTTTTTTCCTTTAGTATGTAATTTTTTTAAATGAATTCGCGATGATTTATAGGAACAATGTTCATTCCACATTGCAGAAAATATACCCAATTCTGTAATATTAGGTGTTCTCTTCAATAATTTACAAATTTTTTTGTATTCATCTGATTTTAAACCATGTTCAATTGCAATTTTCTCGTTAACAAGCATTATTTAATATTATTTAAAAGATTTTTAAAAAAGATTGATCCATCTTCCCCAGATAAACTTTCATCTATCATTCTTTCAGGGTGAGGCATCATACCCAAAACATTTTTTTCTTTATTAAAAATACCCGCAATATTTTTAATTGAGCCATTAGGATTTATTTGATCATTTGTATTACCATTTTGATCACAATAATAAATGGCTATTTGATTGTTATCTTCAATCTCTTTTAGTTGATCGTTGGTACAAAAATAGTTTCCCTCATTATGAGCTATGTGAAATTCCAAAACTTGTTTATCTAGGTTTTTAAAAAAAGTGTTCTCTTTATTATCCACTTTTACGTGGACATTTTTACAAATAAACTGAAGGTATTTATTTCTTAATAATACTCCTGGCACCAATCCAGCCTCAACCAAAATTTGAAAACCATTACAAATTCCCATAACTAATCCACCTGATTTTGCAAAATTAATTACTGAATTCATAATTTTTGACTTAGAAGCCATACTTCCACAACGCAAATAATCACCGTAAGAAAAACCACCAGGTAAAACAATTAAATCGCTTTTGGGTAACTCTTGATCATCATGCCAAACCATTTTATTTTTAAATCCAAATTTTGTAAGAGCAACATCCATGTCTCTATCACAATTTGAACCAGGGAAGGTTATAACCGATGATTTCATTAATTATTGTGTTTCAATAATTTTGTAGTTTTCAATAACAAGATTAGCTAAAAGTTTTTTACACATATTTTCTACAAGATCTTTAGCTTTTTTTGGATCATTTTCTTTAACATCAATCTCAAAATATTTGCCTTGTCTAACCTCATTCACAGAATTAAAGCCCATACCATCTAATGTCTCATGGATTACTTTGCCTTGTGGATCCAAAACATCCTTTTTCAAAGTTATTATTACAGAAACTTTCATTTTCGCTTCTTTTTAATTGAGGAAAGTTTAGTAACATTTACTGCAGAAACATTCGATTGCTCATGTAGAATTCCAAGTCTTTTAGCAACCTCGGTATACGCAGGCAATAAATCTCCTAAATCTTTTCTAAATCTATCTTTATCAAGCTTTTTGTCAGTTGCTGAGTCCCATAGTCGACAAGTATCAGGGCTTATTTCGTCAGCCAAAATAATATCTTTCCTTCCATCAATTTTAGTTCTGCCAAACTCTAGTTTAAAATCAATTAATTTTATTCCCACCCCTCTAAACATTCCAATCATAAAATCATTAATTCTAAAAATAGTTTTTTTTATCTTTTCAATTTCTTTTTTATTTGCCCAATCAAATGCGTAAATATGATCCTCTGAAATTAAAGGATCACCAAGTTTGTCATCTTTTAAACAGTACTCAATTAAAGGCTCTTTTAGTACTGTTCCATCCTCTATACCAAGTCTTTTAGTTAAAGATCCTGTCGCCACATTTCGAATAATAAATTCAATTGGAATTATCTCTACAAATTTTATTAATTGTTCTCTCATATTTAGTCGTTTGACTAAATGATTTTCAATACCAATTTGAGACAGATTTGTAAGTATATGCTCAGAAATTCTATTATTTAAAACTCCTTTACCCTCAATAGTAGTTCTTTTTTCATTATTAAATGCTGTAGCATCATCTTTAAAGTATTGAATTACTAAATTTTTATCTGAGGTAGAATAAATTATCTTTGCTTTTCCCTCATAAAGTTTTTTACCTTTCCTCATTACTTGAAAACCCGCCTAAAAATTAGATTTACATTTTTAAAGTGTTTAGAATAACTAAAGATAGACTTTAGTTTTTTGATTGAAATTTTACTCATTATTAGCTTGTCAGACTGGATAACATTAAACAAATCTAAATTTTCAGCAAAACATTTTTTTGCATATCCTTGTATTAACTTATAGGATTTTTCTCTTGTGATGCCAGTTTTTGTAAGTTCCAGCATCACTTCTTGTGAAAAAATTAACCCTTTAGTTAGATTAAGATTTTCTAGCATTTTTTTTGGATAAACAATCATATTATCTAAAACATTTGCTAATCTTGTAAGAGCAAAATCTAGAGTAATATTCGCATCAGGCCCAATATATCTCTCTACACTTGAATGTGAAATATCTCTTTCATGCCATAAAGCAATATTTTCAAGCGCTGGAACAACAGAACTTCTAACCATTCTTGCAAGACCTGTTAAATTTTCACTTAATATTGGATTTTTTTTATGGGGCATTGCAGAGGAACCCTTTTGACTTTTAGAAAAGTATTCTTGCAATTCATAAACTTCTGATCTTTGTAAATGTCTTATTTCTATAGCAACTCTCTCTATACTTCCTGCAATGATGCCTAGAACTGAAAAATAAAATGCATGTCTATCTCTTGGGATTATTTGAGTAGAGATCGGTTCAACTTTTAATCCAAGTTTTTTTGCAACATGTTTCTCAACATTAGGGTTTACATTTGCAAATGTACCAACAGCACCAGAAATTGCACAAGTTGATATTTGATCGATAGCATAAACTAATCTTTCTCTATTTCTTTTAAACTCTTCATAAAAGGAAGCTAATTTTAATCCAAATGTTATTGGCTCAGCATGAATGCCATGACTACGACCAATGCATGGGGTAAACTTATATTTTCTTGCTTGTTTTTTTAATACTTTTAAAATTTGATCTATGTCTTTTAAGATAATTTTTCCTGACTGAACTAACTGAATATTAAAACTTGTATCTACTACATCGGATGAGGTCATGCCAAGATGGAGGTATCTAGCTTTAATTCCTGCCTTTTCAGTTACGGAGGTTAAAAAAGCAATTACATCATGTTTAACTTTACTTTCAATCTGATGAATTCTTTTTACATTTATCCTAGCTTTTTTTCTAACTATTGATGAGACACCTTTTGGAATTTGACCAAGTTTTTCCATTGCTTGAGCTGCAGCAATTTCAACGTCTAACCATATTTTGTATTTATTTTCTTCAGACCAAATATCTGTTAATTCTTTTCGAGAGTATCTTTTAATCATTAATTATAAATATGGGGGCTTTGAGTAACCTTTAACAGATTCTGTAAATATTTCATATCCATTTTCTGTAATTCCTACAGTATGTTCAAATTGTGCAGATAAAGATTTATCTTTAGTGACTGCAGTCCACCCATCATTAAGCACTTTTACATTAAATTTTCCAGCATTAATCATTGGTTCAATTGTAAAAGTCATTCCAGTTTTTAATTCCATACCTGTGTTCTTTGTTCCATAATGTAAAATATTTGGTGCCTCATGAAATGTTGTGCTTATACCATGCCCACAAAAATCTCTTACAACCGAAAAACCTTTTTCTTCAATATAAGATTGAATTTCATATCCTATATCTCCTAGTTTTATTCCAGGTCTTAAAATTTTTATAGCTTTCATCATTGATTGGTAAGTAGCATCAATAAGATTATTCAATTTTACAGATGTTTTTCCTATACAAAACATACGACTTGTGTCACCATAGTGATCATTAATTATTGCAGTCACATCAACATTTAGTGCGTCACCCTCAACTAAAATTCTATCTTCTGTTGGAATACCATGACATACAACATGATTTAAAGATGTACATAAAGATTTGGTGAAACCTCGATAATAGAGTGGAGCAGAGTGACCACCATTATCCCTGATGAACTCATAACCAAGCTTATCAATATAGGCTGTTGAAACACCTTCTTTAATATTTTCAGTTAACATATCTAAAGTTTGTGCAGCTAACTTTCCCGCTATTCTCATTTTTTCAAATTTTTCAGTGTAATTATTCATTTATAATTTTAATTTTTTTATCTATATAAATTTTTTTCGAACTAATATTACATCTATAAGCTAAAAAATTTACTCCTGCTTTTTTAGCTATTAAATAATTTTCATAATATTTGTT